>JBFLKL010000154.1:0-7442 GCA_040883175.1 Synechococcaceae cyanobacterium
GCTGCGGCCGGGGTTTTTTGATGGGCGGTCGTGTGACCAGCGACCCTGATCAGGCCAGAGCCCGGCGGGCGTCCAGCACCGCCAGGTAGAGGTCTTCCGGCACCTCGCGGATGTCGTACTCGCTGGGCAGCACCCCGTGCACGTGGCGGTGCACGGCCATCCAGCAGTTGCGCTCCGGATCAGCCCCGGTGGCATCGAACTCCAGCGAGGCCTGGGCCAGCTCCTGCACGAGCTGCGCCGATGACGGGGCCTGATCCATGGACGCGCGGGCTTGCTGGCCGCCATCATGCCCAGCCCCAGCGGCCGCTGGGGCGGCTACCCGACCTGGCCGGTGCGGTGGTCCCGGCAGGGGGGTGGAGCGCCGTACACAACGGTTCGGCCGGCCGGGATGGCAGCGCCGCAGGGTCTCCATAACTTGAGAACAACCCATCACAGCCGCCGCCAGCCGGGAGGTTTCCGCATGCATCCCACCGCCGAACAGTTCACCGAGAAAGCCTGGGGCGCCGTCGTCGCCGCCCAGCAGCTGGCGCAGCAGAAGCGCCAGCAGCAGATGGAGAGCGAGCACCTGTTCGCCGCCCTGCTGGCCCAGCAGGGGCTGGCGGGCCGGATCCTGGAGAAGGCCGGCGTGGACGTGGCCGCCCTGGTCCAGTCGATCGACAGCTTCATCGCCGGTCAGGCGAGCCTCAGCAGCCCGCCCGAGAATGTGTATCTGGGCAAGGGCCTCAACGCCGTGCTCGATCAGGCCGCCGAGCTCAAGGGCGGCTTCGGTGACAGCTACATCGCCATCGAGCACCTGCTGCTGGCCCTGGCCGACGACCAGCGCTGCGGCCGCCAGTTGCTCTCCCAGGTGGGCACCGATGCCCGCAGGCTGCGGCAGGCCGTGGAGGCGGTGCGGGGCTCGCAGAAGGTCACCGACCAGAACCCGGAAGGCACCTACGAGTCGCTGGAGAAGTACGGCCGCGACCTCACCGCCGCCGCCCGCGAGGGCAAGCTCGATCCGGTGATCGGCCGTGACGAGGAGATCCGCCGCACGATCCAGATCCTCAGCCGCCGCACCAAGAACAACCCGGTGCTGATCGGTGAGCCCGGCGTGGGCAAGACCGCCATCGTGGAGGGCCTGGCCCAGCGGATCGTGAACGGCGACGTGCCCCAGGCGCTGCAGAACCGCCAGCTGATCGCCCTCGACATGGGCGCCCTGATCGCCGGCGCGAAATACCGCGGTGAATTCGAGGAGCGGCTCAAGGCCGTGCTCAAGGAGGTCACCGAGAGCGAAGGCCAGATCGTGCTGTTCATCGACGAGATCCACACCGTGGTGGGCGCCGGCGCCACCGGCGGCGCCATGGACGCCAGCAACCTGCTCAAGCCGATGCTGGCCCGCGGCGAACTGCGCTGCATCGGCGCCACCACCCTCGATGAGCACCGCCAGCACATCGAGAAGGATCCGGCCCTGGAACGCCGCTTCCAGCAGGTGTTCGTGGACCAGCCCACGGTGGAGGACACCGTTTCGATCCTGCGCGGCCTCAAGGAGCGCTACGAGGTGCACCACGGCGTGCGCATCGCCGACAACGCCCTGGTGGCGGCCGCCGTGCTGAGCAGCCGCTACATCGCCGATCGCTTCCTGCCCGACAAGGCCATCGATCTGGTGGATGAATCGGCGGCGCGGCTGAAGATGGAGATCACTTCCAAGCCCGAGGAGATCGACGAACTCGATCGCCGCATCCTGCAGCTGGAGATGGAGAAGCTGTCGCTGGGGCGCGAATCCGACGCCGCCAGCAAGGATCGCCTCGAGCGGCTGGAGAAGGAGCTGGCCGAGCTGCGCGAGCAGCAGAGCGCCCTCAACGCCCAGTGGCAGGCGGAGAAGAGCTCCATCGATGAGCTCAGCGCCATCAAGGAGGAGATCGAACAGGTGCAGCTGCAGGTGGAGCAGGCCAAGCGCAGCTACGACCTCAACAAGGCCGCCGAACTGGAATACGGCACACTGGCCGAACTACACAAGAAACTCGCCGCCAAGGAGGCCGATCTGGCCACCGGCAACGGCGCCGGCGGCGAGAAGAGCCTGCTGCGCGAGGAGGTCACCGAGGACGACATCGCCGAGGTGATCGCCAAGTGGACCGGCATCCCGGTGGCCCGGCTGGTGCAGAGCGAGATGGAGAAACTGCTCCACCTCGAGGATGAGCTGCACACCCGGGTGGTGGGCCAGAGCCAGGCCGTGACGGCCGTGGCCGACGCCATCCAGCGCTCCCGCGCCGGCCTCAGCGATCCCAACCGGCCCATCGCCAGCTTCCTGTTCCTCGGCCCCACCGGCGTGGGCAAGACCGAGCTCTCCAAGGCCCTCGCCGCGCAGATGTTCGACAGCGACGAGGCGATGGTGCGCATCGACATGAGCGAATACATGGAGAAGCACGCCGTGAGCCGCCTGATCGGCGCGCCTCCGGGCTACGTGGGCTACGAGGAGGGCGGCCAGCTCACCGAGGCGGTGCGGCGCCGGCCCTATGCGGTGATCCTGTTCGACGAGGTGGAGAAGGCCCACCCCGACGTGTTCAACGTGATGCTGCAGATCCTCGATGACGGCCGCGTCACCGATGGCCAGGGCCGCACCGTGGACTTCAAGAACACCGTGCTGATCCTCACCAGCAACATCGGCAGTGCCTCGATCCTTGATCTGGCCGGCGATCCGGCCCGGCACACGGAGATGGAGAGGCGGGTGAACGAGGCCCTGCGGGCCCACTTCCGGCCCGAATTCCTCAACCGCCTGGATGAAACGATCATCTTCCACAGCCTCAGGCAGGAGGAACTGCGTGAGATCGTGGAGCTGCAGGTGCAGCGCCTGGCCAGCCGCCTGGAGGATCGCAAGCTGGGCCTGAGCCTCAACGCCGACGCCCTCGACTGGCTTGCCGGCGTGGGCTACGACCCGGTGTACGGCGCCCGGCCGCTCAAGCGCGCCATCCAGCGCGAGCTGGAGACGCCGATCGCCAAGGGCATCCTGGCCGGCAGCTTCACCCCCGACCACACGATCAGCGTGGACGTGGAGACCGAGGGGGAGGTGCGCCGCCTGCGCTTCCAGCAGACCGACCCGGCCAAGCTGCCGGTGCTGGTGTGAGCCGTCAGGGCGCGGGCAGGGCGGTGAAGGCCTGATCCGCCCGCGCCCGCAGCCAGGGGTGAAGGCGGTATTCGCCGCGGGTGTGGCCATGGCCGGCGCAGAGGTCGAGCACCGACCCCACTTAAGGGGCGGGCCTAGCCTGAAGGGCCATCCTTGCTGGGGCGATGCCGCTCGCACCTCCAGCCAACCTGGCCGCTGATCTTGCGCCCCTGCAGTTGCCCCCGGATCTGCGCCTCAGTGTGGAGCAATTCGCAGCGGTGTGCGCCGCGAACCCCCAGGCGGTGCTTGAACTCTCGGCGGATGGTCAGCTGATTCAGATGACGCCGACCGGAGGTGAGACCGGCGCCCGGAACCAGACCCTCGGTGCCCTGCTCTGGATCGCGGTGCGCTCCAGCGGGCTTCCCTTCAAGCTGTTCGACAGCTCCACTGGCTTCCGCCTGCGCGATGGATCGGTGTTCAGCCCCGATGCTTCGCTTGTGCACCTGGAGCGCTGGCAGGCACTCACCCCCGAGCAGCGCCGCAAGATGGGCGCCTACCAGGCCAATGGCGCCCAGCTGGACTGGCTGTTGATCCGCGAGCAGCAGGCCGTGGAGATCTGGCCCGCCAGCGGCAGCTCCGGCGCCACCCCCCAGCGCCTGGAGGCCGCCACCATGCTGGATGCCGGGCCTCTGTTCCCCGGGCTAGGTCTCGATCTGCAGGAGATCTGGCAGGCGTAGCCGAAGCGCGTGCTTGCAGGTCAGCAGACCTGGCATCCACCGGCAGAGAGGTTCGTGCAGAAGCAATCCGGCCCGCAACGGAGAGGCCAACCTGCTGCAGCGCGCAGCTTTTGACGTTACGGCGTGCTCTGCGGCGATGGCCGAAGAAGCGCTCAGACCGACCGTGGCGCAAGCTCGTAAGGCGTCCTTACGACAAGGAGAGCTCAGATCTAAGCTGAGACCAGGGCCTGGTTTGCCACCGATGGACGTCGCCACACTCACCGCCAAGGGGCAGGTCACGGTGCCGAAGGCAGTGCGTGAGGCCCTGGGGTTGCGGCAGGGCGACCAGCTCAGTTGGGAGCTGGAGGATGGTTCGGTGCGGGTGCGAGCGGTGGCGCCGTTGGATCTGGCCTATCTCCAGGGGCTGGAAAGCAGCCTGAGCGAGTGGAGCGGCCCGGCCGATGAGGAGGCGTTCCGCGATCTGTGAGCGCCTTCGAGAGGTACACGGTGGTGCGGTTGCCGTTCCCATTCACGGATCGGCAGGCCCAGAAGCTGCGGCCGGCGTTGGTGCTCTCCCAGCCCTGCTTCCAGCGAGGCTGTGGCCATCTGCTGCTGGCGATGATCACATCAGCTCGGCAGTCCTCGTGGCCCCTCGATTGGCCCCTTGAGGATCTCAAGGCCGCAGGCCTGCCCCAACCCTGCCTGGTGCGCTTCAAGCTGTTCACCCTTGATGAGCGACTGGTGCTGGGGGGCCTGGGCGCTCTGGCCCCCACCGATCGGGCCGGAGTGGAGGCCCAGCTGAGCAAGCTGCTGCCAACCGCGAGCTGATCCGTGGGCCTCACGTTGGAACCAGGGGTCGTGGCACACGAGATGCAGTGCCACCGATGCATCGAGCACGCAATCAACCTGGCCTGCGGCAGCAGCAGCACCCCCACCAGCGCGCCCTGGAGCCGCAGGAACTCGCGCCGCATCCGCCAGGGCAAACCGCCCAGCTGCAGCCCCACCAGCAGCGCTGGCGCCGCCAGCGGGTTCATCGGTGGCAACAGACTCCTAGCCTGGGAACAGGCGGGAGCACGCCACCATGACCTCCCTTCCACAACCACAGCCTGCACGACCACGGACGCTGCTGCTGCCCGGGGCTGCCGGCGCCGATCCCGCCCAGGCCAGCGACGAGGCCCTGGTCCGCCTGCTGGAGTGGCGCTGCGCCCACCTCCAGCAGGGCCTGCAGGAGCGCATCGCAGCCCTGCGTCGCCCGTTCACGGGCAGCGGCGACAGCGACCGGGCCATCGACCGGGACCATGTGCACCAGCTGCGCACCGGCCTGCGACGACTGCGCTCGATGGCCGAGGCCTTTCCCCAGCACTGGCGCGGCCCTTCGGCGGGGTGCCTGCGGCGCCTGGCCCGGGCTGCGGGGGGCGTGCGCGACCTCGACGTGCTGCTGGAGACGCTGGAGGAGCACCGGCGCCATGCCCACGGTCCCGAGCTGAGGCGACTGCAGCAGCTGATCCGACGCCTGGAGAGCGTGCGGGCCAGGGGCCGCCGCGAGCTCACCGGGCGGCTGCGCCATCCGCCCTGCCGCCTCAGCGGTGCCGAGACACTCGCGGACAGGCCGGCAACCGACCTCGCCCCGCCGCTGGCCACCGCCCATCGCGGCGCTCTGCCGCTGCTGCGGGCCGGCCTCATCCGTCAACTGGCCGACCTGCGCCTTCACCCGGGCTGGGGCCATGGTCGCCGCCCGGCGCGGGGCAGCTGCCAGGAGCGCCACCAGCATGAACTGCGCAAGGCCTTCAAACGCCTCCGCTACCAGCTTGAAGTGCTGGAGTGCCTGGAGCCGGCGCTCCGCGACCGGCTGGTGCTGCTCAAGCGCACCCAGGACAGCCTCGGCCTGCTCCAGGACCTGGCCATCTGGCGCCCCCTGCTCAAGCGTCACCTCCACGGCCGTCTGAAGCGCCGCCTGCCGGCCCTGGCCGCACGCTGGCGCCGGCAGGCCGATGCCGCCTGGGCCGACTGGCTGGTTCTGCGCCGCCAGTGGCTCGATCCGGCCGAAGGCCTGGAGAACTGGGAGCGCTGGTTGCTGGATCTGGAGATTCCGGCCGGCTGAACCTCAGCGGTGGCTCAGCCCAGCCACTCCAGGGCTCCCACCAGCAGCACCAGGCCGAGGCTGGCCATCAGGGACAGCATGGAGGCGGTGGTCCACATGACACGCTCCCGGGCGATGGGCCAGACAAGCGCCCCGGCACCGGCGCTGGCGTGCCCGTTGCCACCAATCGCTCCGGTCCGAGCCGCGGTTCGATCATTCCTCGATCAAGCGAAGAGCACGATCAAGCGAAGAGATCGGGGTCGGTGACGATCACATCCTCGTAGAGGCTCTGGAAGTTGAGCCAGCCCGCCAGCGGTGTGGCGGTGTGGCCGCGGGTGTATTCGGCCCACTCGCGGCGGATCAGCCGGGGCGTACCGGCGGCCTCCGCCAGCAGCTGGCACTGGCAGCAGCGTTCCATGGCGATGAACCAGTAGGCAGCCTCATCCACCGTCTGCCCCACCGTGAACAGACCGTGGTTCTGGTGGATCGCGGCCTTGCCGCGGCTGAAGGCGGCGGCGAAGCGGCGGCCGGACTCCTCCTCCAGCACCACCTTGCCGCCGTCCTCCTGCACCAGCACGTGGTCCTCGAAGAACATGCAGCTGTCCTGGGTGATCGGATCCAGCAACCGTCCCAGGCTGGAGAAGGCCTTGCCATGGGGCGAGTGGGCATGGGCGGCGGCCTGCACCTCGGGGCGGGAGGCATGCAGGGCCGCATGCAGCACGAAGGCCGCCCGGTTCACCGGCCAGTGGCCGATCACCACCTCGCCGGCGTGGTTCACCAGCAGCAGATCGCTCACCGTCAGCCGCCGGAAGGAGCGGGCGAAGGGATTCACCCAGAAGTGATCGGGGTAGTCCGGATCACGCACGGTGATGTGGCCGGCCACCCCTTCCCCGAAGCCGAACCGACCGAAGATGCGCAGAGCCGCCACCAGACGCTCCTGACGATGGCGACGCTCCTGCTCCACCGTGTCGAACTGGGGCGGCCCCAGGCTACTCAGCGGCTTGGGGGTGAGCGGCACACCGCCGATGGCGGGGGACACTGCAGGCGTGGAGGACACGGCGCTCACGGCTCGATGCTCACCGACTGACTGCATCGTGGCAGGGCCTCACGAAGCCGGCAGGGTGCGTCGGCGGATCGGCTCGCGCCACCATGCCCTGCAGTGGGCTGGCGCGGTGGGCGGATGCTGGGTGGGGTGCCATGGGTGTGGCTGGCGCTGGGCACGGCTCTGGGCGAAACCCTGCGCGATCTCTGCCTGCGGGCGGTGCTGCGCGACTCGGGCTGGAGCACCCTGCGGGTGATCGGCCTGAGCAGCGCCCTGGCGGGGTTGCTGCTGCTGCCACTGGTGCTCAGCCAGCCGCCGGTGATCGATGCACCCGCCTTCACTGCCGCCCTGCTGCTGGGGGGGAGCCTCAATGCCCTGGCCTTCTGGTGCTACGGCCGCGCCATCGCCCAGGAAGACCTCAGCCTGGTGCTGCCGCTGATCAACCTCTCGCCGCTGGCGCTGCTGCTGGCCGGCTGGTTGGTGCTGGGGGAACGGCCCGGGCCGCTGGCGGTGCTGGGGGTGGCC
>JBFLKL010000155.1:0-4270 GCA_040883175.1 Synechococcaceae cyanobacterium
GCGCGGCTGCTGGCGGCAGTCGCGGCGGCAAGGGCCGCCAGGCGCAGCTGGGCGTCGTAGCGGCGGCGGGCCTCCGGATCGCTGAGCACGGCATAGGCCTGCTGCAGGCGCTGAAAGGCCTGCTCCGCCTCCGCCGCCGGCAGGCTGGTGGTGTCGGGGTGGTACTGCTTGCTGAGGCTGCGAAAGGCACGCCGCAGCTCCTGGGCCGTCGCACCCATCGGCAGCTGCAGCAGCTGGTAGTGGCTGGGGCCGATCGGGGGGTGGCTGAAGCGGGACGGGGGCGTGCTGCCGGAATGGGCCAACGGCGGAGGGGCCGGGCTGAGGGATCCTAGGGAGCCTCACCCACGCACGCCCGGATGGCCCCGTCCCCTGCCAGCGAGAGCCGCCAGAGCCTCTGGCAGCACCTGGGCTGGCAGCCCAGCGTCGAGCAGGAGCACCAGCTGGAGACCCTGCAGCAGCTGCTGCGCGCCTGGAACAGCCGCCTGAACCTCACCCGCCTGGTGGAGGGCGACGACTACTGGGTCGCCCAGGTGTTCGACAGCCTCTGGCCCCTGGTGGCCCTGCTGCAGCACCCTCCGGCCACACCGGCGGGCGCCCCCCCCCTGCGTCTGATCGATGTGGGCACCGGCGGCGGCTTCCCCGGCCTGGCGGTGGCGATCGCTCTGCCCTCAGCCCAGCTCACCCTCGTGGATTCCGTGGGCCGCAAGCTGGAGGCGGTGCGGGCCATGGCCGCCACCCTTGGGCTGGAGCAGCGCCTGAGCCTGCGTTGCGAGCGCATCGAGCGCACAGGCCACGATCCCGCCTGCCGTGGCCACTTCCACTGGGCCCTTGCCCGGGCCGTGGCCAGCGCTCCCGTGGTGGCCGAATACCTGGTGCCCCTGCTGGCCCGGGAAGGTCGGGCCCTGCTCTACCGCGGCCAGTGGAGCAGCGAAGACCAGACAGCTCTGGAGCGTGCTCTGACACCGCTGCAGGCCGGGGTGGAGAGCTGCCGCAGCCTCGAACTTCCCGGCGGCCGGGGGATGCGCCATGCCCTCGTGCTGAGGCCCACCGGCCCCTGCCCGCCGGCCTATCCGCGGGCGGTGGGCATTCCCGCCAGGCAGCCCCTGGGCAGCCCGGGGGCTACTCGGCCATCAGACGCCTCACGCTCTGGCCGCCGAGCCGCTCCCTGAGCCGCCGCAGGACCTGCGGGATCCGCTCCACCCAGGGACTGGCAGCCAGCACAGCCCGGAGCTCCGCCTCACTCACCGCGTCGTCGAGGGCATCGGCGTTGGCACCGGGGAACCAGTGGCCGGCATTCCCGAGCAGGCCGTAGCGGGCCCGGGCGAAGCTCTCCAGGTCCCACGCCTCCAGCAGATTGTGCAGCCAGAGCAGCACCGGCAGGTTGATCTGACCCGGGGTATCGCCCCAGACAGGAAGGCCCTGCTCCCAGCTGGCCAGCCAGTCCTCGCCAAGGACCTCCAGCCGGGCCGCCTCCAGCCGTTCCAGAACCGGCGGCAGCAGCGTGCCGGCCTGCTCCAGCAGTGCCACAGCCTCGAGATGGCGGTCGAGATCCTCCGGACAGGCCGCCCCAACACTGATGGTGTGGACCCCAGGAGCGCTGAGGCAGAAGAGATCGTTGAACACGATCGGGTGCAGCGGCGCACACAGCTCCTCGATCCGGGCCGAGGGGCTGTGCAGGTGGCCGCCCTTGTCCGTGGGGCTGATCACGAACACGCCCATGTCATGGGCGCTGGCCAGGTCGATGGCGGGCCGATTGCTCTGGCGGATGAAGTACCAGTGCAGGTTCACGTAGTCGAAGGCGTCGCTGGCGATCGCCTGGCAGATCAGCTCGAGGGGGGCGTGGGTGGAGAAACCGATCGAGCCCACCCGCCCCTCGGCCTGCCAGCGCCGTGCCACCTCCAGGCAGCCGCCGGGCCGCAGGGTGTGCTCCAGGTGCTCGGGCAGATTCAGCCCATGGATCGCCAGCAGGTCGACCCGCTCCACCCGCAGGCGCTCGAAGCTCGTGGCCAGCTCCGCCTCGAAGTCCGCCGGGTCGCTCTGGGGTGGCACCTTGGTCTGCAGGATGCGCTGCGGATCGGGTGCGTGCTCCAGCAGCAAGCCCAGCTGGCGTTCGCTGGTGCCGTAGTGGCGGGCGGTTTCGATGTGGTGCAGACCATGGCACACCGCCTTGTCCAGCACCGCCATGAGGTTCGCCTGACTGTCCGGGCTGATCTGGCCGGGCGGCAGGTCGCTCCAGCTCTGCTGGAAGCGCATTCCCCCCAGCGACAGCACCGGCATGGCCAGCTCGGTGCGCCCGAAGCGCCGGCTGGGAATGATCGGTGCTGGCGGCGGGCCGGCCATGGACCTCAGGAGGCCTCGCGGCGCGGCAGGGTGCGACGGAGCCGTGCGGGGGTGGGCAGCCCGAGGGGCTGGATATCCTGCTGGCTCAGCTGCTCGGCCAGGGCCGGCAGCTCCTCGTAGGCCACCCAGTGGATGCAGTCCACCGGGCAGGTGTCGATCGCCTCCTGGATCCGCTCGGTGCTGTCTCCGTCCTGGCGTATGGCGCGGGAGCGCCCCCAGTCGGATTCCACCACGAAGGTGTTGGCGGCCACGTGAGCGCAGTAGCGGCAGCCGATGCACACGGCCTCATCGACCCACACGGCCTTCTGGCGCAGCTCTCCCCCCAGGAGCGGCTCGCAGCCATTCATGCCATCGGCAGGGGCCGGAAGCACCGCGAAGGCGAGGGCTGGATCCACAGGCGATGCCACGGGCTTGTCCACGCGCAGATCAGTCAGTGGGACCGGACAGTGGGACCGGACAGGCCGCCCGGTTGAGTTCAGACCCAGCGGGTCACCACCAGCTCGATGCTGCCGTCGGCCGAGTTGGCCTGCTCGCTCACCTGGAAGCCCTCTTCGGCGGTGGCCGCCAGGATGCTGCGCAGGGCGTAGCGCTGGTTGAGCTGGGCCAGGAAGCGCTCCACCGGCACCGGCTGCTTCCAAAGCTGCAGGTCGGCGACCAGCTCGTAGCAGCCGGTGTCGGGGTTGAGGCGGAAGCCGATGTCGGTGCCGTCAGGCTGAGCGATGGCCAGCTCGGCGGACACGCTCTGGCCGCGGTAGCCCCGCACGCTCAGGCTGCCCTGGCGGGGCTCATGTCCCATGTCCTCGAGGGCTGCGCGCAGGGCATCGCGGTCGCGCAGCTCGGTCTTCACGGTGCTGAAGTGGGACATGGCGCAGAAATCAGGAAATCTGGGAGGTGGACTGGGCCACCGGTTGAACCTGGGGTTGAACGGTGGTGTCGGCCTGGAAGGCCTCGGCGGTGGGCCGTCGCTGCTGCACGGGACCGAGCCGTGCCTCGAGCCGCTGGGTGAGCTGCTCACAGGCGACTCCGGCCACACCTTCCACAAGCTCCTCGACACGGCCATCGGCCCGGATGCGGAAGCGGATGGTTTGCTGTGCCATCCCTGGTGCCGAAGAGTTGCCGGATGCTAGCCCTGATCGGCAGCGACTGGGCCCAACGCAACAGACCGGCTCAACGCGACAGCCCAGCTCAACTCAACAGTCCCTCATCAACCAGGGTCTGCAGACGCTCCAGCACTTCCGGCCGCTCCAGCTGCTCCAGCGCCAGCCGGGCTTCATCGCGCACCCCCGATTCGCCGTCGTGGAGCATGGTGTGCAGCAGGGCCTCCACCACCTCCTGCTGCCGCGGTTCCACCAGATCGGGATAGAGCCGCCCCAGCCCCCAGGCACTGTTGCTGCGCACCGCCGGCTCGCTGTCGATGCGCAGGCAGAGCAGCAGCTGGGCGGCGGCGGGATCGGCCTTGGCCGGCCCGGTGCCGCCGGCATCGGCCAGGGAACTGGCCGCCCAGAGGCGCACCGCGGCGATGTCCACCTGCAGGGCGCGGATCAGGGGGTTGAGCACCGGCGCGTCGGGGTAGTTGCCGAGGCTCCAGGCCACCGCCTTGCGCACGTAGCCGTTGTCATCACCGGCCAGCAGCGCCAGCAGCGGCTCCACCGCCAGGGGGCTGGGATTGCGCCCCAGGGCATACACCGCGCTCATGCGCAGGATCGGACAGCTGGCCGCCAGCAGCGGCAGCAGCAGGGGCACGGCCCGCGGATCGCGGTGTTCGCAGAAGATGCGCAGGCCCTGCATCAGGGACTCATGGCCGGAACTCGCGTCCCCAAGGCGCAGCAGCTGAAGCCCGTGGTCACACTCGGCCGCCACCGCCGCCGGGGCGGGCTCGCTGCTGTCGAGTTCGTCGAGGGGATCGCCAAGCAGCTCCTGGGCCAGCTCC
>JBFLKL010000156.1:0-19692 GCA_040883175.1 Synechococcaceae cyanobacterium
AAACAGCTGCGGAACGATCTGCAGCGGGTGCGGCCCCACTACCTGATCAGCGTGCCGCGGCTGTGGGAGGCGCTGCTGGCGGGGTTCGAGGATGCGCTCACGGCCATGCCGTCGGCGCGGCGGGGGCTGATCCGCCGGGCCCTGGCCAACAGCCGTGCCCATGGCCTGGCCCGCCGCCGGGCCCTCGATCTCACCCTGGTCCCTGAGGTCCCCGCCGCCCGTCTCTCGGCGGCCCTGGCGGCGGGGTTGCGCTGGCCGCTGCATCGGCTGGCCGCCGCCCTGCTCTGGCCCAGGGTGCGCGGCCAGCTGGTGGGCGGGCGCCTGCGCACCGCGATCAGCGGTGGCGGCGCGCTGGCCCTGCACGTGGATGGCTTCTTCGAGGCCATCGGCATCGAGCTGCTGGTGGGCTACGGCCTCACCGAGACCAGTCCGGTGCTCACCTGCCGCCGCCGCTGGGCCAACCGCCGCGGCAGCGCCGGCCAGCCCCTGCCGGGCACCGGCATCCGCATCGTCGATCCCGAGCAGCGCCGGCCCCTGGCCATCGGCGAGCAGGGCCTGGTGCTGGCCCGCGGTCCCCAGGTGATGGCGGGCTACTGGGGCAAGCCCGAGGCCACAGCCCGGGTGCTCGATGGCGAGGGCTGGTTCGATACCGGTGATCTGGGCCGGCTCTTGCCCGATGGCTGTCTGGTGCTCACAGGGCGCGCCAAGGACACGATCGTGCTCAGCAGCGGCGAGAACATCGAGCCCGGGCCCCTGGAGGAGGCTCTGGTGGCCAGTGAGCTGATCGAGCAGGTGATGCTGGTGGGCCACGACCGCAAGCAGCTCGGTGCCCTGGTGGTGCCACGGCGCGAATCCCTCCAGGACTTCGCGCTCCGGGCGGGTCTGCCCCTGAACGAGGGTGGGATGGCGGAGTCACCCGGTCCGGCGCCGGCACTGCTGCGTGCCCTCACCCGTGAATGCAACCGCCTGCTGGCGGCCCGGTCCGGCGCCAGGCCGGAGGAGCGCCTCGGGGCGGTGGCCCTGGTGGAACCCTTCACCCTCGAGAACGGCCTGCTCACCCAGACGCTGAAGCAGCGCCGGGACCGCATCGCCGCACGCCACGCGGCCGACATCGAGGCGCTCTACCGCTGAATCGTCGTGGCTACCGGGGCCTGGGCCGGTGCTCCTCAGCGCAGGCCGCCAGTTCGCCGAAGAAGGCCCGGTACTGGGCCGGTCCGCCGGGGAAGAGGGCATCGAGCCGCAGCGGATCCTCGGGGTCGGTGAGCCCACTGAGGCTGCCGTCGGCCATCGACGGCCGGCTCACCTCGCCGCCGCTGCTGTCCACAAGCACCACCCGGTTGGGCTTGTCGAAGCGCTGGCCCAGCTCCTGCAGCAGCGTCAGGAAGCCGCGGTCGCTGCCCCCCCGCTGCCAGCTGCCGGGTGTTGGTCCGGGGGTGGAGGTGATCGTGTCCCCCACCCCCACCAGCTGGGGCATCAGCGCCGGCGGGATGCGCTCAGCCGCCAGGGCCAGCAGGTCACCGTGGCTGCGGGGAGCCGAACGCACGTTGAAGGCCTCGCCCAGGGGGTGCACCCCGTGATGGCGGGCGATGTGGCGGTTGATCAGCACCAGCAGGCCCGCCTCCTTGATGGCTCCGCGCAGCATGAACTGCACGTCGGTGGTGCCGATCCCGCTCTGCGAGGCCCACACCGGCTGTTCGCGCCCCTCGTCATCGAGCACGTTGGGGGCGATGTGGAGGAAGAAGCTGCCCCCCAGACCCTGGCGTTCGGCGTCCTCCAGCAGGCCCTGCATCAGCTCCAGCAGCCCCTGCTGCAGTTCCCGCGCCAGCGCCACGGGCCGTTCGCTGGCGGCGGTGAGCTGGAACAGCCCGTTGAGATTGACGGTCGGGGAGAGGGGGTTGTCGAGCACGGCCAGATCGATCTGGCGTTCAAGCTCGGCCCCGCCCAGCTGCGGCAACAGGCCGGGCAACCAGGCCCGCAGCTCCTCGGCCATGCGCTCGGGGAGGGCCTCCAGGAAGGACAGTTCGGCGGCGCTCACCCCGGGGGTGGCCACCCGGCCGTGGCGGTTCTGCAGCTGCACCCCCCCCGCGGCCAGGCCGGGCAGGTAGAGGCCTTCACGGGCCGGGTCCGGGGCCGTCCCCAGGGCCCGCTCCACCAGGCGGTTGACACCGCGGCGGCCCTCGTGCTCACCGTTGGTGAGCACGCAGAAGCGACCGTCCAGATGGCGGGCATGCCGCACGTAGCTGCCCTCCATCCGGCGGGTGAGGGGATCGAGCACCAGATCCATGCACACCCCGTCGAGGTCCTGCACCACCAGCAGGCCGGCCTGATCCCGGAGCCGGGGGCGGAGTTCGGCGAGCAGATCGGAAGGGCTGAGCGTGTCCACAAACCGTGGCGGCTTCCCTCACCCTGCCAGCGCCGCGCCGATGGCGTGGTGGTTGACCGGTGGCAGCCCCACTGACAGCCTGAGCGTTGCAGCAGTGAGTCCATGGCTGACGGCACGATCACCATCAAGCGCTCGATCACCGTGCGGGCCGTGGTGACCCCCCGCTGGAAGGAGGACGCCGAGCGCGAACTCTCCAATGCCCTGGCCAGCAGCGATGGTCAGCTCGCCCAGCTGGAGCAGGAGGGCCAGCAGCTGGTGGATGAAATCCGGCGTCAGAGTCTCAACCCGCTCGACCCCCGCGTGCAGGAGCAGGTGGCCTCGGTGCAGCAGCAGGTGGCCGCCAAACGGGCCGAGCTGGAGGAGCAGAAGCGTCAGATCCTCGAGCAGCAGCGTCAGGTGCGCGAGCTCGAGATGGAGCAGGTGGTGGAGCAGGGTCAGCTGGAGAGCGTGATCGCGGTGGGGGTGGGAGACAACCTGGTGGAGAAACTGCAGGCGGCCGTGCTGGTGCGTGATGGCGTGATCGAGGCCATCGACGGCGCCCTCTGAACCGGCTGCCGGTGGCAGGGCTCGTAAAATCCGGCCCGACACTGCGGCGCATCCCGTTGGCCACCCACGAAATCTTCATGCCCGCCCTCTCCTCGACGATGACGGAGGGGAAAATCGTGGAGTGGCTCAAGCAGCCCGGCGACCGCGTCGAGCGCGGTGAGTCGGTGCTGGTGGTGGAGAGCGACAAGGCCGACATGGATGTGGAGGCCTTCCAGGAGGGATTCCTGGCCGCTGTGCTGATGCCCGCCGGCGGTACCGCGCCGGTGGGGGAGACCATCGGTCTGATTGTGGAAACCGAGGCGGAGATCGCCGAGGCCGCCGCCAGGGCCCCGGCCGCTCCGGCCGCCGCCGGCCAGGCCCCTGCAGCGGCCACGGCGGAGAAGCCCCCTGCGGCACCGGCTCCGGCCCCTGCTCCAACGCCTGCCGCCGCCCCGTCCGCTGCTCCTGCCGCTGCCGCTCCAGTGCCTGCGGCGCTGGCCGCTCCGGCGTCCTCCGCCAGCGGCCGGGTGGTGGCATCCCCGCGCGCCAGGAAGCTGGCCAGTCAGCTGGGGGTGGATCTGAATGCGCTGCGCGGCAGCGGACCCCACGGGCGCATCCAGGCCGAGGACGTGCTCGCCGCCACCGGCCAGCCGATCACTGTGCCCCGGGTGGCGGAGGGTTCCGGCCCGGCCATCGCCCCTGCCGCAGGCGGCAACGGCAGCGCTGCGGCGGCTCCGGCCCCTGCCTCCGCCGGTGAGGCCTTCGGCAGGCCTGGTGAGGCGGTGGCGTTCAACACCCTGCAGAACGCGGTCAACCGCAACATGCTCGCCAGCCTGGCGGTGCCCTGCTTCCGGGTGGGCTACACGATCACCACCACCAGGCTCGATGCCTTCTACAGGCAGGTGAAGAGCAAGGGGGTCACCATGACTGCCCTGCTGGCCAAGGCGGTGGCCGTGACCCTGGCCCGCCATCCCCAGGTGAATGCCGCCACCAGCGCCGACGGCAGCGCCATGGCCTACCCGGCGGCGGTGAACGTGGCCGTTGCCGTGGCGATGGAGGACGGCGGCCTGATCACCCCGGTGCTCGCGAGCGCTGACCGGACCGACATCTATTCCCTGGCCCGCAACTGGGCCGATCTGGTGGCCCGCGCCCGCAGCAAGCAACTGCAGCCGGAGGAATACAGCACCGGCACGTTCACCCTCTCCAATCTGGGCATGTTCGGTGTGGACCGCTTCGACGCGATCCTGCCGCCCGGCACAGGTGCCATCCTGGCCGTTGCCGCCTCCCGGCCAGCGGTGGTGGCGGGCAAGGACGGTTCGATCCGCGTGGCCAGCCAGATGCAGGTGAACCTCACCTGCGATCACCGCACCATCTACGGCGCCCACGCCGCCGCCTTCCTCAGGGATCTGGCCCAGCTGATCGAGACCGATCCCGAGAGCCTTGCCCTCTGAGTGCTCCGGGGCGCCTGCCTCCCCGCCGTCGTCTCCAGAGACTCCTTCCGTTGCGGTCGAGCCGGCCGACCAGCGACTCTCCAGTTACACCTTCGTTCTGCCCGAGGAGCGCATCGCCCAGCGGCCGGTGGAACCCCGCCATGCCGCCCGTCTCCTGGCTGTCGATCCGCTGGGCGTGGGATCTGCCCCCCATGCCCGCCACCTGGGCGTGTGGGATCTGCAGCAGGAGCTGCAGCCCGGCGATCTGCTGGTGGTGAACGACACCCGGGTGCTGCAGGCGCGGTTGCAGGCCCGGCGTCCCAGTGGCGGCGCCGTGGAACTGCTGGTGCTGGAGCCCTGGGAGCCCCGGCCCGGTGACGATGCAGGCCCTGGCCAGTGGCTCTGTCTGGCCAGACCGGCCAGGAAGCTCAGGCCCGGCGACTGGATCGAGGTGGTGGCCGACGGTCAGCCGCCGCTGCCGGTGCAGGTGCTGGGCAGCGACGCCGCCAGCGGCGGACGGATCGTGCGGTTTCCGCCGGAGTGCACGGATGCCGCCACCCTGGAGCCCCTGCTGGTGCGCTACGGCGCCATGCCGCTGCCGCCCTACATCCAGCAACACGACCCCGCGGATGCCGAGCGCTACCAGACCCGCTACGCGTCGCGGCCCGGTGCCGTCGCTGCCCCCACCGCCGGTCTGCATCTCAGCGATGAACTGCTGGCGGCGATCCGTGAGCGGGGGGTTGAGCTGGGCACCACCACCCTGCATGTGGGGCTGGGCACCTTCCGTCCGGTGGAGACGGAGGACCTGAGCCAGCTGCAGCTGCACAGCGAATGGGTGGAGGTGAGCCCCCAGCTGGTGGCGGCGGTGGCCGCCTGCCAGGCCCGGGGCGGCCGGGTGATCGCGATCGGCACCACCTCGGTGCGCAGCCTGGAGGCGGTGGCACAGCTGCATGGTGGTCGGCTGGCGCCCCATACCGGCCCGGTGAACCTGGTGATCCAGCCCGGCTATCGCTTCGCGGTGGTGCAGGGCCTGCTCACCAATTTCCACCTGCCCAGGAGTTCACTGCTGCTGCTCGTGAGTGCCCTGATCGGCCGTGAGCGCCTGCTGGCGCTCTACGCCGAGGCCATCGAGCGTCAGTACCGCTTCTTCTCCTACGGCGATGCCATGTGGATTGGGCCGGACGCGGTGCTGGCCCCGGCCCGCCCGCAACTCTGAGCCGCCCATGAAAGAGCCCCCGGTTGAACCAGGGGCAGCTCTGTCACTGTGCCATGCGCCTATCGGGTGCAGCTTGGTCAGCCGAGGGACCGCTGGGCGCCGCTGGACGTTCAGGCGGCGGCCAGGTTGGCGGCCACGAAGTCCCAGTTGACCAGTTTCTCGAGGAAGGTGGTGATGTAGTCGGGCCGGCGATTCTGGTAGTCGAGGTAGTAGGCGTGCTCCCACACATCCATGGTGAGCAGGGCCGTCTGGCCGTGGGCCAGGGGCAGGTCGGCGTTGGCGGTCTTGGTCACCTTGAGGGTGCCGCCATCCAGCACCAGCCAGGCCCAGCCGCTGCCGAACTGGGTGGCGCCGGCGGTCTTGAACTGCTCGACGAAGGCCTCGAAGCTGCCGAAGTCGGCGTTGATCCTGTCGGCCAGGGCGCCGCTGGGCTGGCCGCCACCACCGGGTTTCATGCACTGCCAGTAGAAGCTGTGGTTCCACACCTGGGCGGCGTTGTTGAACACGCCGGCCTTGGCGGCGTCACCGGCCACGGTGGTGATCGTCTCCTCCAGGTTCTTGGTCTCGAGATCGGTTCCCGCAACCAGCTTGTTGAGGTTGGTCACGTAGGCGTTGTGGTGCTTGCCGTGATGGAACTCAAGGGTCTGGCGGGAGATGTGGGGCTCCAGCGCGTCGAGGTCGTAGGGCAGGGCGGGGAGCGTGTGAGCCATGAGACACGGAGTATTGCTGGATGTTGCCGTGCGGCGTGCCGGACGGCACAGGCATCCTAACGACCGTCTCCGGCGGTCCTGGGCATGGGTTCAGCCGCGGATCTCCAGGAGCTCCACCTCGAAGATCAGGGTGGCGTTGGGCGGAATCACACCCCCGGCACCGCGCTGTCCGTAGGCCAGATCGGGGGGGATCACCAGCTTGCGCTTGCCGCCCACCTGCATGCCGGCCACCCCCTCATCCCAGCCCCTGATCACCCGGCCGGCGCCAAGGGGGAAGGAGAAGGGCCCGCGGCCATAGCTGCTGTCGAATTCGCGGCCGTTCTCCAGGGTGCCCCTGTAGTTCACCACCACGGTCTGGCCGGAAGCGGCTTCCGGCCCGTCACCGAGCACCAGGTCGGTGATGCGCAGCCCGCTCTCGGTGACGCGCTCCTTGGGAGCCACCAGTTCGCCCCCCAGAGCGCTGGCCTGGGCCAGCTGCGGGGAGGAGCCGTCCACGGGGTCGCCACTGCCCGATGGGTCGGCGCTGCTGTCTGAGGCCATGGTGAAGAGAGTGGGGTTGGGATCCTCGGGATCGAGTTCGAAGCTTCCCCGTTCGGCGACGTCAGCCGCTGCGGAGACGGCTCCGGCAGGGGGGGGGGAGTCGCCCATGGCGGCCACGGGGGTGGGGCTCACCAGCTGGCTGATCAGCGCCAGCAGCAGGCAAGCCACGCACACTCCGGAACTGATGAGGATGTCGCGCATGGCCATCAGAGAGGTGAGCTGATTGTGACTCACCTGCCGCCGCCCTCATCCTCACTGTCGCCCTTGCTCCGCTGGCGCAGCGCCTGCTCCAGGCGGTCGATGCGGCCCCGCAGTTCATCCAGTTCCCGCTGCAGGGGGATGCCCAGGTCCTGCAGCAGCTGGTCCCGGTTGCGCTCCAGCTGCCGCTCGGCCTGCTGCTCGAGTCCCGGGGTGTCACCCCGCAGGGCCTTGAGCACGTCCTCCACCAGGGCCGGGGCATGGCTGGGATCGAGCTTGCCGCTGCGCACCCACTCCTGGCTCACGTAGCGGAGCCGGTCGGCCACCAGGGAGGTGGTTCCCAGGCCCCGGAGCAGCAGTTGTTGCAAGGGATTGTTCGGATCCATCGACAGGAGGGGGCTGAACCAGCCCAACCATGGCGCTTCCTACCCTGACTGGCCATGAACCACCGCGAAGAGCTGCTGCCGGGGCTGCCCAGGGGCCTGGTGCTCGCCGCGCTGGGCGGGGGGCTGGCCGGCTGGGCCCTGCCACCGGCCGGGGTTGTACCCCTGCTCTGGCTGGCCCTGGCGCTGCTCTGGGCGCTGGTTGCGGGGCCGGCGGCGGTGCCGGCGTCAGCCTGCTGGGGGGCGGCGGCGGTGCTGGTGAGCCACCGCTGGCTGCTGGCCCTTCATCCGCTCGACTGGATCGGGGTTCCCCCGCCCCTGAGCCTGCCTCTCTGCTGGCTGCTGCTGCTGCTGCTCTCGGCCCTGGGCGGGGGCTTGCTGGGGGTGTGGGGGTGGTGCGCAGGCCGGCTGCAGCCAGCGCGGTTCAGCAGTGCCTTGCTGCTGGCCCTGGGCTGGGGGCTGGCGGAGGTGGCGCTGGCCCGCGGGCCCTTGTTCTGGATCGGCCTGGGTGGCGCTGCCCTGCCCGGCGATCGGGCCCTGGCGGGGTTCGCGTCCGTGGGTGGGGCGGCCCTGGTGGCGGCACTGCAGCTGCTGATCGGCTGGGGGTTGTGGTGGGCGTTTCGGGAGCGGCGGCGACGCAGCCTCCGGGCCTTGCTGGCGGTTCTGTTGCCGCTGTTGCTGCTGCATGGCGGCGGCCTGGCCCTGCTGAATCAGGGGGCGCAGGGCGGTGCTTCCCTGGCGGCAGCGGCTGGGTCCGGACCGGTGGCAGGCCCGGGTGAGGAGCGCGTCCTGGTGCTCCAGCCCGCCATCCCCACCCGGGAGAAGTTTCAGTGGGTGTCACGGCGCCGGTTGCAGCGCCAGTTGCAGGCGGGGCTGGAGCAGGCCCGAGCCCGGCAGGCTGATCTGGTGGTGCTGCCGGAAGGGGCTCTGGGGCTGGATCCGGTGCTCGGCGAGCCGGCGGCGGTTGAACTGCTGAGCGGCGGCTTCCGCAGCCCAGGCGATGGACGCGAGCAGCGCAGCGCCCTGCTGCGTTTCCCCGCTGGATCGCGTCAACCCGCCCAGGCGATCGACAAGCACCGCGTGGTGTTGCTGGGCGAGTGGGTGCCGTTTCAGGCCCTTGTGCGCTGGAGTGGCCTCTCGGCCGTGGGCGGCATCGAGCCGGGCCCGCCCTCACGGCTGCTGCCCCGCCCCCCCCATGCGATCGGGGTGGCCATCTGCTATGAGATCGCCGACGGCCACTCCCTGGCGGCCGCCGGCCGCGATGGGGCCCGCTGGCTGCTGGCCAGTGCCAATCTCGATCCCTACCCGCTCACGCTCCAGCGACAGTTCGAGGCCCTGGCCCAGCTGCGGGCGATCGAAACGGGCCGCTGGCTGGTGAGTGTGGCCAACACCGGACCCAGTGGCCTGATCTCACCGCAGGGTGTGATCACCCGGCGGCTGCCCGCATCGAAGGCGGCCAGTGAACTCCTCAGTGTGCCGGTTCTGGCGACGCTCACTCCCTATGTGCGGTGGGGGGAGATGCCGCTGCTGCTGCTTGCCTTGCTGGCGGCGTTCTGGCGCTGGCGTGGTCGCTGAATCAGGCCCGACGCAACGACGGACAGATCAGAGGACGGTGGTTGTGTCATCCCCCTGTGGATGTGGGATGAACGATGGAGCCAAGGAGACTCGAACTCCTGACCCCCTGCATGCCATGCAGGTGCTCTACCAGCTGAGCTATGGCCCCATTGGCGCACGTGAAGGAATGAGGGGGTGATCCCCGCCTCTCCATCGCGTTCCGCTCAGGGAGCCTACACCGCAGCCTGCCCTGCCCTGCCCTCACACCTGGCGCCAAACCGCCACCAGCTGCCCCTGCACCGTCACCTGTTCGGCCGGCACCACGATCGGTTCGTAGGCAGGGTTTGCGGCCTCGAGGGTCACGGTGTCGCCCTGGCGGTGGAAGTGCTTCAGGGTGGTGCCGCTGCCGGGCACCAGGGCGCTGACGATCGTGCCGGGCCTCAGGCGGGTGGGGTCGCGCACCGGCTCCATCAGCACCACATCGCCATCGGCGATGTGGGCGTCCACCATCGAGTCGCCGTTGACGGTGAGGGCGAACAGCTCGCGGCCGCTGATCAGGGCCTGCAGATCCAGGCGCTCCTGCACGTCGTCGAAGGTTTCCACCAGGCCGCCGGCCGCCACCGCCCCCAGCACCGGCACGCCGCCGGCCTCCTGGCCCAGGAGCCGCAGGGTGCGGGCCTGGCCCTCCTCCCAGGTGAGCCAGCCCTTCTGCTGCAGGTGGCGGAGGCGGCTCTGGATGGGCGCCGGAGAGCGCAGCCCCATCGCCTGCATCATCTGGCGGATCGAGGGGCTGTGGCGGTGCTGACCGATGTAGTCAGCCAGCCAGTCGTAGAGCTCCTGCTGGGCGGCGGTGAGCTCCTGGCGCCCGGACACGGATGGGAAAGGGGAGATCACCATGGCCTGCAGGACTCACGGGTACTGATACAGATGTACCCGCCGCCGGCCGCTTTGTCCAGTCCCGACCCCGCGCCCCGTCCCCGCGCCCCGGTCCCTCAGGCGCCTCCCAGCAGGGCCGCCAGCAGGGCCTGCTGGGCATGCAGGCGGTTCTCGGCCTGGTCGAACACGCGGCTGGCACTGCCCTCGATCACCCCGGCGCTGATCTCCAGGCCCCGGTAGGCGGGCAGGCAGTGGAGCACGATCGCCCGCGGATCGGCCTCGGCCAGCAGGTCTTCATTGAGGCACCAGCCGGCGAAGGCCCGCTGACGGGATTCCCTCTCCTCCTCCTGGCCCATCGAGGCCCAGACATCGGTGTAGAGGGCCTGGGCGCCGCGCACCGCCGCCACCGGGTCATGCAGCACCTCCACCACGGCGCCGCGGCTGGCGGCCAGGGACCGCGCGCGCGCCAGGATGGCGTCATCCGGCTCGAAGCCCCGGGGGCAGCCCACACGCACGTTCACCCCCAGCAGGGCTCCGCAGAGCATCAGGGAGTGGGCCACGTTGTTGCCATCGCCCACATAGCTGAGGGTGAGGCCGCCGAGCTCGCCGAAGGCCTCCTGAACGGTGAGATAGTCGGCCAGGGCCTGGCAGGGGTGCTCGAGATCGGTGAGGGCGTTGATCACGGGGATCGAGGCCCAGTGGGCGTAGTCGTCCACCTCCGCCTGGGCGAAGGTGCGGATCGCCAGCACGTCGACGAAACGGCTCAGCACCCGGGCGGTGTCGGCGATCGGCTCTCCCCGGCCCACCTGGCTCACCGAGGGGTTGAGGTCGATCACCTGGCCCCCGAGACGGCCCATCGCCACGGTGAAGCTCACCCGGGTGCGGGTGGAGGCCTTGAGGAAGATCAGTCCGAGCACCCTGCCGCTCAGATCCACCTGCCGTTGTCCCTGCTTGAGAGCTCCCGCCAAAGCCAGCAGGGCCTCGGTCTGCTCAGGGGAGAGGTCGGCGGAGGAGAGCAGATCCCGGCCGCGCAGCTCGGCAAGGCAGGCGGCGGAGGCGGCGTGCATCGGGCCCACTGGAAACAACCCTTATGCGGGATTGAGGGGCCCGGCGTCAAGCGTCTCGAGCCCCGTTCTGGCTGAAGCCGCTCAGGCCGCCACCAATGCCTCCTGGGGCAGGGTGCTGCTGGCCAGCAGCTCCTTGAGCTCATCCCCCTCGATCACCTCCTTGTCGAGGATCTTCTGGGAGATCGTCTCGAGCAGCTCGCGGTTGTGGCGGAGGATCGCCAGGGCCCGCTCATGGGCCCGGTCGACCAGGCCGCGCACCTCCTTGTCGATGGCCTGGGCGGTGGAGTCGCTCACCACCCGGCGTGGATTGCTGGGGCCCCCCAGGAAACGGCTGCCGCCCTGCTTGTCGTAGGCCAGGGGGCCGAGGGTTTCGCTCATGCCGAAGGTGCCTACCATCTGCTCGGCGATGTCGGTGGCGCGCTGAAGATCATTGGCGGCACCGGTTGTGACCTCGCCGAACACCACCTCCTCGGCGCTGCGTCCGCCCAGCAGGGTGGTGATCTGGCCCTCGAGATCCTCCTTGGAGTTGAGGAAGCGCTCTTCAGTGGGCAGCTGAAGGGTGTAGCCGAGGGCACTCATGCCCCGGGGCACGATCGAGATCTTGGCCACCTTGCTGCCACCGGGCATCAGGTGACCCACGATCGCGTGACCAACTTCGTGATAGGCCACCACCTTCTTCTCGTCGGACTGCAGCACCCGGCTCTTCTTCTCGAGGCCGGCCACCACGCGTTCGATCGCCTCGTTGAGGTCGCCCTGTTCGACCGCCGTGCGGTAGTTGCGGGCGGCCAGCAGGGCGGCCTCGTTGACCAGATTGGCCAGGTCGGCCCCGGCGAAACCGGCGGTGGCCTGAGCGATGCGGTCGAGATCCACCCCATCCGCCAGTTTCACCTTCTTGGCGTAGATGTCGAGGATCGTGCGACGACCCGAGAGGTCGGGGCGGTCCACCAGCACCTGGCGATCAAAGCGGCCCGGGCGCAGCAGGGCTGCGTCGAGGGTTTCCGGCTGGTTGGTGGCCGCCAGCACGATCACCGGCTTGTCCTGGGCGGCGAAGCCATCCATCTCGGTGAGCAGCTGGTTGAGGGTCTGCTCGCGCTCGTCGTTGCCGCCGACCACCCCCATCGACCCGGAGCGGCTCTTGCCGATGGCATCGAGTTCGTCGATGAAGATGATGCAGGGCGCCTTCTTCTTGGCCTCCTCGAACAGATCCCGCACCCTGGCGGCGCCGGCTCCGACGAACAGCTCCACGAACTCCGAGCCGGAGATGATGAAGAACGGCACGCCGGCCTCACCGGCCACCGCCTTGGACAGCAGGGTCTTGCCCGTGCCCGGAGGCCCGATCAGCAGCACCCCCTTGGGGATGCGGGCACCGATGGCGGCGTAGCGCTCGGGTTTCTTGAGGAAGTCGACGATCTCGGTGAGCTCGGCCTTCGCCTCATCCACGCCGGCCACATCGGCGAAGGTGACCCGCGACTCCTCATCGGGCACGTAGACCTTGGCCTTGCTCTTGGTGAAGCTCAGGGCCCCCTGGGCGCCACCGCCCATGCCGCTGCGGCGGGCGAAGAACTGCAGCACCAGAATGAAGATCAGGGGCGGTACCACCCAGCTCAGCAGCGTGGTGAAGAAATTGGGTTTCTGGGGCGGTGCGGCGGCGAATTCCACCCCGTGCTGCTCCAGCCGCTGGGGCAGATCCATGTCGAAGATCGGCGTGGTGGCCAGCACCGTGGGGGCGCCCTCGGCCGGGGCCTCCTTGAGCTCGTAGCGGATCTGGTCCTGGGTGATGTAGGCCCGCTTGACGGTGTCGTCGTTCACCTGGTCGATGAACAGCGAGTAGGGAACCCGCGGCACCTGCATGGCGTTGTTGGGCAGGAAGTTGCTGAACAGCAACAGCACGCCGAAGCCGATCAGCAGCAGGTTGATCAGACCGAAGCGGCGCGTCGGGCGGTTGTCGTCCTGGCGGATGGGCATGGCGCGGACGGGTTACTGGGCCCAAGCTAGGCCTGAGCGGCGGTTGACGATCCGGAGCGGGGGTGGGAGAACCGAATCCCCCCGCCTTCGGGCCGATGTGCGGTCGCTACTCCCTCACCAGCAGCCTGGATGCCCTCCTGCCCCGTCTGCGGGGGCCCCTGCCCGAGGGCCTGCAGCGGCACTACGCCCCCCGGCCCATGATCCGCCCCGGTGAGCCGCTGCTGATTCAGCGCCTGGAGCAGGGCAGGCCCCTGGCGGACCTGGCGCTGTGGGGGCTGCTGCCGGCCTGGGTGCGCGAACCACGGGGCGCGGCGCGGCCGATCAACGCCCGCAGCGAAACCGTGGCGGAGAAGCCCAGTTTCCGCGGCGCCTGGCGGCATCGGCGCTGCCTGATCCCCGCCGACGCCTTCTTCGAGAAGGAGTTTCGCATCGCCCGCCGGGACGGAGCCCCGTTCTGGCTGGGGGGCCTCTGGGAACGCTGGCTGGGCGCCGATGGTGAGCAGCTGGACAGCTGCTGCGTGCTCACCACCCGGCCCAACGCGCTGATCGCGCCCATTCACGGGCGCATGCCGGTGGTGATCCCCGATGGGAGCGAGAGCCTCTGGCTGGGCGCCGCCGACGGGGCCGGCCGGCGGCAGCTGCTGCCCCTGCTGGAGCCCTGGGATGCCGCAGGCTGGCAGCGCCTCTCCCTAGACCAGCGCCAGCTGGCGCTGCCGATGCCATGACCGAGAAGGTGTGTGCCTATCCGCGCCCGCCGGCCCTGGAGGCCAGCGATGCGCTGGTGCGGGTGGAGGCCCTGGGGCTGGTGCTGGCAGAGACCCGTCGCTCGCTGCGGGTGCTGGAGACCTTCCATCCCCCCACCTACTACCTGCCGCCGGAAGCCCTGCGTGCGGAGCTGCTGCAGCCCTGTCCCGGTGCCAGCTTCTGCGAGTGGAAGGGGGTGGCGCGCTACTTCGATGTGGTGCGGGATCCCGGGAGCTCCGGGGAGCGACGACTGCGCCGGGCCGCCTGGTGCTACCCCGAACCCACCGGGGCCTTTGCCGCGCTGGCCGGCTGGATTGCCGTGTATCCGGCGCTGATGGATGGCTGCTGGGTGGATGGCGAGCGCGTGACACCCCAGCCCGGAGGGTTCTACGGCGGCTGGATCACCTCCCGGGTGGAGGGGCCCTTCAAGGGCGACCCGGCCCACCCGGAGCTTGTATGAGCGTGCGGGTGGGGAAGGGCATGGAGGCGCCATGGGCTTCCACCACGTCGCCGATGCGCAGCAGCAGCTTCTGCTGCAGGGCCCAGGCCTCCAGCACATCGCCGCTGCCGGCATGGCAGAGCAGGCGCAGATCGAGGCTGGACTCGCCGTAGCCGGTGAAGTTCACGGCCCTGGTCCGTTCCTGGTTGACGTCGGGATCGGAGGCCAGGGCCCGCTCCAGGTCGGCGACGATCGGCTCGATGCGGTGGCGGTCGTCGTAGGTGAGGCCGAATTCGATCCAGATCCGCCGGTTGTCGGTTTCGGCGATGTTGATCACCGGATTGGCGGAGAAGATGGTGTTGGGCACGAACACCGGCTGGCGCTCGAGGTTGCGCAGCCGGGCATAGAACCAGCCGATGTGCTCCACCGTGCCCAGCAGGCTCTCGTTGGGGATCTCGATGAAGTCACCCACCACGAAAGGGCGGTTGATGTAGAGCATCAGGCCGCTGAGCGAATTGGACACGATGCCCTGGGCGCCGAAGCCCACCGCCGCGGCACCGAAGCCGCCGGCGGTGATCAGCACCGCCGCCGAGACTCCCAGCAGACGCATGGTCTCCAGCACCAGCACCACCGCAGCGGTGATGCCGATCACCTTCGTGAGCACATCGAACAGGAAGATCTGATCCTTCTCGCCCAGCGACGGCAGCAGCTGGTCGGCGTAGCTGCTGCTGTTCGAACTGAGTTCCTGCTTCCAGCGGATCAGGGTCCAGGCCACGCCCGCAACCACCACCAGGTCGCGGATCTCGCGTCCGTCGCGCTCCAGGCTGATCAGGTCGGGTGAGAGCAGGGCTCCGACCCACCAGCCGAGGGCGCCGGCCAGGATCGTGAAGGCAACGCTGCGCCGTGCCGCCAGCAGCAGACCCCGCGCCAGACCGCCCCGCCCCAGACGACGGGCCACCAGGTTGATCAGCACAAGGCTGAGCAGGCTCACGGCCATGCCGGTGAGCGGCAGCTGCAGCTGCAGTGGCAGGCTGGCGATGCGATCGGGCATGGGCTTCTGGTGGCTCGGTCAGTCGGATGGGACTGCGGTGCCGCTCGGGGTGGCCGGTGTCAGGGACTCTCCAACTGCCAGAGCAGGTCGCGGCCCAGGAGCTGCGGATCCCGGCTCCGCCAGGACGGCACCTGGTCCATGGCAGTTAAACAAAGATCGCCCACGGGGGTGCGGGCAGGAGCGCCGCCGATCACCTTCGGGGCGATCACGGCGGCGATGCGCTGCACGCAGCCTTCTCGCAGGGCGGCGGCGGCCAGCGCGGGGCCGCATTCCCACAGCACCTGGTTGCAGCCGCGCCGTGCCAGTGCCTCCAGCAGTGCCCCCGGCGTGCAGGTCGGCAACAGCAGCCGCTCCACCCCCCGCTCGTCCAGCTGGAAGCGGGCCCGGGGTGGTGCCGCCACGCCGTGGGCCACGAGGGTTGGGGCGTCGGTCTGGTCCCAGAGACGGGCCCGTTGCGGCAACTGGAGGCTCTGGCTGAGCACCACGCGCAGCGGCTCGGGCCGGCGCCGGCCGCGGCTGGTGAGCAGGGGGTCGTCGGCGCGCACGGTGCCCCCGCCCACGATCACAGCGTCGCAGCGGCTGCGCAGCCCATGCACCCACTGCCGGGCCGCCGGGCCGCTGATCCACTGGCTGGCCCCGTTGCTGAGGGCGGTGCGGCCATCCACGCCCATGGCCCACTTGAGAATCCCCAGGGGCCGTCCGCTGGCCAGGCGGTGCAGGAAGGCCGCGTTCAGGGCCAGGGCCTCCGTCGCGCACACGCCGCTGATCACCTCCAGCCCCGCGGCCCGCAGCTCGGCGATGCCGCCGCCGTTCACCCGCGGGTTGGGGTCGCCCATGGCGATCACCACCCGGCGGATGCCTGCGTCGATCACGGCGGCGCTGCAGGGGGGCGTGCGCCCGTGGTGGCAGCAGGGCTCCAGGGTCACCACCAGGGTGCCGCCCCGGGCACGCTCGCCGGCCTGGCGCAGGGCCATCACCTCGGCGTGGGGTTCGCCGGCCCGGGCATGGAAGCCCTCGCCCACCAGCACGCCCTGCCCATCGAGCAGCACGGCTCCCACCAGAGGGTTGGGGCTGGTGCGTCCCTCCGCCAGGGCGGCCAGCTGCAGGGCCCGCCGCATCCACGGCCGCCAGTGCGCGGCTTCGGCCTCAGAGCAAGGCGTGTCGGCCTCGGGACCGGGGGTGTCGGCTGTCATGGTGACCAGCCTGACGCAACGACCCGGCCCGCTCAGGTCAGGGTGGGGCCGTCCCGCGGCTGACTCCATGACGTCCAGGGAGGAGCGACGGCTTCCCTCCAATTCACAGCTGCTGCGCTTTCTGTTGCTGGTGGCCAGTGGCTGGGCCGCCATGCAGGTGATCGCCACGTTCCAGGTGGCGCTGCTGCTGTTCAGCGCCGCGGCGGTGCTGGCGGTGCTGCTGAACGCGCCGGTGTGCTGGTTGAGCCGGGTGCTGCCGCGGCCAGGGGCCATCGCCCTCACCGTGGTCGGGGCCCTGGCCGCCGGGCTGGCTCTGGCCTGGGTGCTGGGCCTGCAGCTGGTGAGTCAGGCCAGCCAGCTGCTGGCCCAGCTGGAGGCGGTGATCGCGGATCCCCAGCTCCCCTTCCGCGGCCGGCTCGGTGCCTACCTCGATCAACTGGATCTGGAGCGGGTCATCGATCTGGTGCGCTCCAACTTCGACACCGGCATCGGCTTGTTGGGAGGCGCGGTGGGCAACGTGCTCGGCGTGGTGGTCCTGGTGGTGCTCACCGTGTACATGCTTGTGGACAACGGGCGCTTGTGGCGGGTCCTGCTGCAGCTGCTGCCGCCGGAGCTGCGTGGCAGCGTGCACCGCAGCGTGCGCCGCAACGTGCTGGGCTTTCTGCGCGGCCAGATCACCCTGGTGGTGTTCCTCACCAGCACCAGCCTGCTGGCCTTCAGCCTGCTGGGGGTGAAATTTGCCCTGATCCTGGCGCTGGTGGTGGGGCTGCTCGATGCCATTCCCGGCATCGGCGCCACGCTCGGGGTGATCACCATCAGCCTGGTGGTGCTCGCCACGCAGGGCTACGGCGTGGCTCTGGCCGTGGTGGCGGTGTCGGTGCTGCTGCAGCAGGTACAGGACAACGTGCTGCAGCCGCGGGTGATGGGCCGTGTGCTCTCGATACCCCCGCTGGTGGTGTTTCTGGCCCTGTTCCTCGGGGAACGCTTTGCCGGCCTGCTCGGGATATTCCTGGCCGTGCCGGTGGCCGGCATGGTGATCAACTGGGAGCGCGACCGCGGCAATGGTGATCGCCGGGTTTCGGGCCGCAGCGACTCGGGCTGACACCAGCCGTGCAGCCGCTCAGCCGTTCGCCAGCGCCCGCCATTCGGCCACCACGAACGGTGGCACGGGCAGCTCCGTGAACACCCCCGGCAGGGCCAGCCGCAGGGGGCGGTTCTGGCTGAGTTCGGCGATCAGCGGGGCGAGGTCGAATTCGGCCGCC
This sequence comes from Synechococcaceae cyanobacterium, assembly GCA_040883175.1. Lineage (GTDB taxonomy): Bacteria > Cyanobacteriota > Cyanobacteriia > PCC-6307 > Cyanobiaceae > NIES-981. The sequence continues at coordinate 17,537 of JBFLKL010000156.1, forward strand.
GCCGAGCGCCCGTCGGCGGCCAGCTGGGGATTGGCCAGGGTGACGTCGGCCAGCTGCCAGCGGCGGCGACCGCTCCACACCGTGAGTGGGGTGGGGTGATCGAGCCGCACCTTGCCGGGGTAACCCACCACCCGCAGCTTCAACGGACCACCGGGGGGACCCTGCCGGTAGGCCACCACCTGCCAGCTCTGGTAGTCCAGATCGCGCAGGCTCTCGCGACGGCGCAGCACCGGCTGGCCGTGCTCATCACGGTGGGCATGCAGCTGGGCGGCGGCGGGTGCCGGCGCCAGGGCCAGCCCGGCCAGCAGGCACACAAGGCAGAGCACGGCGCTCAGGGCTGCAGGCAGGGGCGGGGTCATGGGGCCTAGGCGTCGGCGCTCAGGGCCGGTCGGGCGGCGCCGGGAATCACCTGCCAGTCGGTGTGGGTGGCCCACAGGGCCCAGATCGCCATGGCTCGTAAATAGTGGCAGGCGCGGAAGGTGTTGGCGGCCGTGATCGCTTCAGGGGTGCGGAACTGCAGCCCGCCGCTGTACACCTGCTCCACCACGGCCCCGGTGATCGCCAGGGCGGTGGCGGTGTCCCCCATCAGCCGGTAGTAGGCGGCCAGGCCGAAGTTGATGCCGGTCCACACCTCCAGGGGGTGGGTGCCGTTGGGATCGAGGGGAGTGCCGTCGCGACGCAGACCGTTGGCCACCCCCAGCCGGCCGCCCTCGAAGCGCTCGAAGCAGGCTTCGCGGATGGCGGACAGGGCCGAGCGGGCGCGGTCGTCGTCGACCACCGGCGTCAGGCCCAGCAGGCGGGCGTAGAAATCGCCGCAGAGCTGGTCGGCCATCACCACCGGCGTGCCGCTCTCCGCGTCGATTTCGTAGTACTCGCCGTTCCAGAGCAGCCGGTCGAAGTTGGCGCGGCTCTGCTCCAGCCAGCGGCTGAACAGTCGCTGCTCAGCGGAGGTGTCCAGCCCCAGCTCCAGCTGCAGCCGCTGGCCCATGGCCAGGGCCGCCTCCAGGGCGGCGATCCAGAGGGCGCCGCAGTAGGCGCTCACGCCCTGGAGCGGCCAGTCGTCGAAGGTCTGGTCCGGAGCGCCGCCGTTGTCCGGCAGGCCGTCGTCGTTGGCGTCGAAGGTCTTCAGGTGGCGCAGCGCCTGCACCGCCGCCGGCCAGCAGTCGGCCAGGAAGCGCAGGTCTTCGCCGTCGGGCGCCCGGCGCACGCTGCGCCACACCTGCAGCACGAAGTCGCTGGCCAGGTCCTTCCAGAGGTTGCAGTCCTGGTAGGCGGTGTAGTTGCTGGCATCCCAGGGACGCTCATTGGGGGCGCCCAGATCGTGGGGGGTGGCCCCGGCCAGCTTGCGCCGGGCCTCCACCCGGCCCCGGCCCTGGGTGAAGTACCAGCCGATCGGCCGCGGCGTGGGGTCGGCGGCGGGAATGGCGCGGGCGAAGCTGCGCAGCACGCTGCGATCCAGCTCCGGCCACAGCTGCAGCAGGGCGAAGGAGCCGTAGAGGCGCACATCGAGGCTTTCGTACCAGGCGTAGTCGAAGCACTCGAGCACCCCGAAGCGCCCCACGGGATCCTCGGGGCCGGCCGCGGTCCAGAGGGTGCCGCCGCTGGCCAGGTCGTAGAGCTCGTTGAACAGGGCCATGCGGATCGGCTCCGGCAGATCCGCGCGCTCCAGCACCGGTTGCTGCCAGGCCTGGATGAGACCGTGCCAGTCGCGCCAGTCGCGCAGGCCCTCGGCGGCGATGGCGGCGGCGTTGTCGCCGCCGGCGCCGAAGAAATCGGTGTAGCGGCGCAGGGCCCGGCTGCCGGTGGCGAAGGCCGTGACCGGCAGATCCCAGCTGATCACCATGGGGATCTCGAGCGTCCGGCCGGGCTCCAGGCGCAGCCGCACCGCCAGGGCGGCACTGGCGGGGTCGTCGTCCTGACTGCGGCGGTCGTTGTCGCTGTCGGGGATGGATCCGTCCCGGCTGAACGGCTGCCACAGCTCAGCCCCGCTGCCGGCAGGGTCCCAGCGGCTGCAGCGCAGGATCTGCAGGCCGGGGTGGCGCTGCTCCAGGCCGGCGTCGGTGGCGATGCACCACTGCCCCTGGCCCTCGGCGATCGGCTCGCTGCGCTCCCCCTCCAGCAGCACCCCCCGGAGCCCGGGCGCGTCCAGCCAGCGG
>JBFLKL010000014.1:0-5345 GCA_040883175.1 Synechococcaceae cyanobacterium
ATCACGAAACCGAGCATGGCGAGGCGGCCGTTCCAGGTTTCGGCGAAGGCGCTGAAGCCGAAGCGGGCGGAGGAATCGGACATGGAGGTTGCAAAGTGTTGCGACGATCGTAACAGTCTGTAACGGATCTGTCGAGGGGGCTGGGCAGTTGCGCTCCTGTCTTCCGCAGCGCTGCTCGTGGTGCCCGGATCCGCGCCCGACAAAGCTGCGATCGGATCGGAGTCCAGGCTGGCTGTGACATCCGGCGGCGGCAGAGCCTGGTTGCCCCCCCCTCTCTGGCATCCGCCCGTCCAGCAGACTTGGATCAAGACGAGACCAACGGGATCTCCCCGCTGGTCCAGACAGAAGATTCTTGGTCCCTGGCTGCCGCGTTCCCCCTCGGCCAGGGAGAGCCGCAGACCCGCCACACCACTTCTCCTCAACATCTCCCTCCGGAACCGTTCCCCGAAGGGCCACAGCATCAGGGCGGCGACATCCCTGTCGGGCCCAGGTGTGGAACCGCTTCTTATCCATTTCGCCATCGATGCGCCATGAACTCACTCACAGCACGCCTCCTTGAAGGAGGCACCACCATCGTCTCCTCCGAGGAGATCGAGAGCCTGGGGAGCCGAATCAGCGGCTCGGTGGTCTTGCCCGGTGACGCGATCTACGACGACAGTCGGCGGCTCTGGAACGGAATGTTCGATCACCATCCAGCCCTGATCGTTCTCTGAGAGAGCGCCGAAGATGTGGTCGAGGCCGTGCGCTTCTGCAGGGCTCGAGATCTGCTTGTGGCCGTGCGGGGTGGCGGACACAACGTCGCCGGGCTGGCTGGGGCGGATCAGGCGGTCACCATCGACCTCTCCAGAATGCGGAACGTCCGTGTTGACCCTGTCCAGCGGCACGTGCGCGTCGAAGCCGGGGCCCTGCTGGGGCATGTGGACAGGGCCACCCAGGCCTTCCAGCTGGTGGTCCCCACGGGGGTGGTGTCGGAAACCGGCATCGCTGGACTTATTCTCAGCGGCGGGCTTGGCTGGCTGAGACGCAAGTGGGGCAGGACCTGTGACAATCTGATCGCCGCCGACCTGGTGTGCGCTGATGGGGCACACCATCGCGTCAGCTGCACGGAACAGCCGGAACTGCTCTGGGCCCTGCGGGGCGGAGGAGGAAATTTCGGGATCGTCACGGCCTTTGAGTTCCAGGCCCATCCCCTGGGGCCGGATGTGATGTTCTGTTTTGTGGTGTATCCCGACAATCCGGAGCTGATGGCCCGCTATGCGGACTTCATCGCCACCGAGCCTGAGGAAATCGGCACGCTCGCGTTCACCGGGACAGTACCGGCTGCGGACACCTTTCCCCGGGATTCCTGGGGCTGCCCGTTCTTCGTGGTGGCCGCCTGTTACGCAGGCTCTGTGGCGGAAGGACAGAGAGCCCTTCAACCCCTGAGGGAGCTCGGCACCCCGATCGCTGATCTCAGTGCCGCCATGCCGTTCGTTGAGGCCCAGAAGTTCCTGGATGAGGAGTATCCCACGGCCGGCACTATTACTGGAAATCCGTTTATCTCAGGGAGTTCACTCCAGAGGTCATCGATATTCTTCGAAACCTCAGCCACCGGGCGCCTTCTCCTCTCTCCACCATCGACATCTGGACAATGGGTGGTGCACTCGCAAGGGTCAGTTCGGATGACAGTCCCTTGGCGCCACGACCGGCTCCATTCATGATCGGCATCGAGGCCAATTGGGAGCGGCAGGAAGAGAATCAATCCAACATCGAGTGGGTGATGGACTGTGCCAAGGCCCTTACACCCCATGCGGCAGACGGAATCTATCTCAACTTCCCCGGTTTCCTGGAAAACCCCGAAGCCATGGTGCGTTCTGCCTATGGCGGCAACCACGAACGCCTCGTTCGAATCAAGCAGCAATACGACCCCGACAACTTCTTTCGCCTGAATCAGAACATCAAGCCCATCTAGACCATGACTGTTTCCTTGAGCGGGGCCCACCTGAGCTCCCGCCGCGCCAACCGGGAGGATTGCCGGGTCATCGCAGAGCTCTTCAGCATCTCCTCCGATGGGGTGGCTGATTACATCTGGACCAAACTGGCTGCTCCGGGAGAGGACATCCTGGAGGTTGGCCGACGACGCTACGAGCGGGAGGACGCCTCCTTGAGCTACCGGAACTGCACCCTCGCCTGCCGGGGCGAAGAGATTCTCGGGATGCTCGTGGCCTTTCCCATGCACGTCGATCCGTCCGCCGAGCCTGAGACCGATCCAGTGCTGGCTCCCTACAGCAGTCTCGAGGTCGACGACAGCTACTACGTGTGCGGGGTGGCTGTGTTCCCCCCTTACCGGGGGCAAGGGATCGGCACTCAGCTGATGAAGCTCGCAGAGTCGCAGGCAACCGCCCGTGGTTACCGCCGCCTGAGTCTGATCGTGTTCGAAGGCAATCCGGGAGCCAGGCGGCTTTACGACCGCCTTGGCTACCGGGAAGTGGCCCGGGCCGGGATCGTTCCCCACCCCCTCATCCACGTTGAGGGCGACGCCGTGCTGATGGTGAAGGAACTGGAGTAGGGCAAGGGCCCATGGACGGAGCGGGCCTGCCGCTGTCCTTGAGTGGAGACATCCCACAAGCCGTGCTGCGGCATTGCCGACAACCCATGGAGTCAGGACCATGACCACTTCCTCCCCCACCCCGACCCGCCAGGTGAACGGCGTCGATCTCGACGTCCTCCAGTCGACGGTGCAACAGATCAAGGACGATCCCGGCCTGGGAGCCTGCCGCTTCCGGGCCCGCAACGCCTGGCTCGGCGGTGCCCACAACCGCACCACCGTGACCGACTTCCACGGTGCCCGCCAGGACATCCCCCACCGCCAGACGTTCCTGCTGGACGCAGACGAGCCGGCGATCCTCGCCGGCAACGATGACGGCGCCAATCCGGTGGAGCACCTGCTCCACGCCCTGGCCTCCTGCCTCACCACGAGCATGGTGGCCCATGCGGCCGTGCGCGGCATCGCCATCGAGGCGCTGGAATCGGAACTGGAGGGCGACATCGACCTACGCGGCTTCCTCGGTCTGGCCCCCGATGTGCCCAAGGGCTACACCGAGATCAGGGCCCGCTTCCGGGTGAAGGCGAAGCCCGAGGACCTGCCGCGCATCCGCGAGCTGGCGGCGTTCTCGCCGGTGTTCAACACGATCACCAATGGCGCTCGCGTCGTGGTGGACGTGCAGGCCGCCTGAATCCCCAGACCGGGAGCTCCATACCCGGGCTCCCGGCTGCTCCCGGCGGCGTCAGCCCCAGGGCATCTCAGCGAGGGCGCCGCGGTGGGGCATCGCCACCCAGTGCACGTGCATTCCATTGCAGCTGAGAAAGCACTGGCGGTGCTCAGCCCGGCCGAGCTCCCCGTCGCGCTCGTCGTAGCCCGCCAGCCACTCGAGCAGCGCCGGCAGCCGCTGGTTCTGCTCGGCGGCGGAGGCGTGCTTGTGCGGTCCCCAGGGCCGCGCCCGGCAGTTCTCCAGGCAGACCTCGATGCCTGGATCCAGCCAGATCAACCGGGGGTGGAACGCCAGGGCGGTGCGCACCAGGCTGGATTAGCACACCTCCACCACCCAGCGCTCGTGGCTGCGGCAGAAGCGGTCCACCTCGGCCTGGGCCAGCGCAGGATCACGGGGCACCGCGATCTGACCCGGCTCCCAGACCACAGTGTCCAGATCGAGCCGCTCCGCCTTGGCCCGCTCCGCAAGCCAGCAGGCCAGGGTGATCTTGCCGGAGCCGGCATTGCCGAGAATCGCCACCCGCATCGGCTGCCGGGACCAGGGCCGCGGCAGTAATTCTGAGGGATCGGGGGCAGTCTTGATCAAGACCCTCAGGTGCCCCGGACCTCACCGGACGCAATCGCATCGAACTTTGCCGCCAGCACCGCATCCGCCCGCGTCAGTCCATTCGCCTTGTGGGTGAAGACATCGACGTCCACATAGCCCCACCCGACCCGGAAATCACCATGGTGCCCCTGCTCCTCGCAGATGGCCCCCGCACGGTTGAGCCAGTCCAGGGCGGTGCGGAAATCGGCGAACTCCAGGTGCTTGTGCAGGTGATGCCCATCGATCACCTGCCATCCCGGCAGTTCGGCTCTCAACTCCGCCAACTCATCGGCATCCAGTGTGGGGCCGCCATCGCGGCAGGGGATGCAGGTTTCATCACGCAAAGCCACCGCGGCGTTCTCCGATCGACTTGGCTTCATCCTGCAACCGCAGGACGCTGCCAGTAAAGCGGGCGGGGATTCTTCACAGTTGCCGATCACAGCAGCGTCACCAGAGCAACTGGCGGAGTTCAGGTCAGAGGCGATGTCGGCTCCTGTCGCTCCGATGCTATGCAGGAGCGGTGGTGCTGGTGAAGAGCGGATATCCGGCCGCTACGTCTTGTCAATCAGCGCGCAAAGCGGTTGCACAAACGGCAATGCTGAAGGAACACTTGCATGCCGGGTGTACATGCACAACGGGTGAGCAGGCGAAGGCACGTTTCCTGGTAGCGACTCGCCTCAGCGATGACTGTCCCGGGTTGATTGCAGCTCCCCTGAGGCCGATTGAGGCGCACCAGTTGACCTGACCCCGGCCCAGCAAAGATTTCTGTCAGCACAGTCAACCTTGAACTCAATCATGAACTCCCAAAAAGGCTATCTTGTTTTCTGCACCTTGAGCTATGGCGATATCTACGGGCAGATTCTCATCTGGCTCCTCGGGGTCTTTCTGAGTCTTGCCGCGGGGCTGGCGCTGCTGGCGGCTGCCCATCCCGTGGCAGGCGTTGCTGTGGTCGTCCTGATCTTTGTGCTGTCTCTGCCCTTTCTCCTGTTTGCCTTCGTCACCACGCTGTTCAGCCACATCAGTCTCGTTGAACAGACTTAACCGGATCGGCTGTCCTGGGCTGCAGTCGCAATGAGCTGCTTCAGGCGCGAGCGAAACAGGTCTTCCGACAGGCCACCGGAGATGTCCCCATGGATCGTGAAATCACCCTCCGGTTCGTCCACCAGGATGTACGTGGGCAGCTTCAGCTCGCGCTTCAACGGGTACTGATGGAGCAGAACCCCTCGGTAGCGCCGGTAGATGTCTGGTGAGGTGAGGTCAACGACCACATAGGCCACCGCCAGCTCTTCAGCGATCTTGGCATCAAAGGTGGCCATCGTCTGGCAGACCGGGCACTCCGGCGTGCTGTATTTCAGCAGAGTGAGCACGAGCCTGTTCCATCCCTATGGTTCCGTTCTAGCGGCAAAGCGCGGCTGGCCGCCTCAGACCGTGGCAGCGGCCTCACCGCCCGGCCCCTCCACCCGGATCTCATGGTGGGTTTCGGCCAGTTCGAGAGTTCCGTCCCGCCAG
>JBFLKL010000157.1:0-3975 GCA_040883175.1 Synechococcaceae cyanobacterium
AGCAGCGACAGCCCCTCTACAACCTCTATCACCTGCTCAACCACGCCAACCTCTTCGGAGGCGGCTACTGGAGCCGGAGCCAGGCCGGCCTTGATGCCCTGCTGCAGTCAGGCCCCCCGCGCTGAGCCTTGCAGGCGGTTGGCGAGGACCCAGCCCCGAGGTTCACCAGGTCGTCAGCCCAGGTATTCCGACCTGAGGGTCTGGAGACGGTTCAGCACCGCCTGGCGCTTCTCGCTGGTGGTGAGGTTCTGCCAACTCCAGTGGCCCACCACCACCAGCCCGAGCAGCTCCAGGAGACCCGGCACGATCGGCAGCAGATTGATGGTGTCAAGGACTCCCTTGATCAGCACCTGGGCCACGATCACCACCAGCAGAATGCCGACAGCCTTGCCGATTCGGCCCATCTGGCTCCAGTCCACCTGGTCGAGCAGTTCGTTCACACGGCCCAGGACTTCGCTGTAGCGCTCGCTGAAGCTGGCCACGGGCTCACCGCCCACCTCGGCGTTGAGGCTGGCCTGCACGGCAGCGGTGGCCTCCACGGTGGCGGGATCGCCGGCGCCGCCGGGGTTGAGGCCCTGATCAGCCATGCCCTGGTCGGCGGTGGTGGAGGAAGTTTCGCTCATGGGCCTGCGCAGCACGCGGTTGGCAATGGTTCATAAGCTATCGGTGTGTCCAGCTCCGCGCCAACCGCGCTGGCGGCAGATCAGCGGCTGCGCATTCAGCTCGCACGGCTGCTGGCCATTCCGGCTCCCGACGAGGCCTGCGCCCTGCTTCTGGGTGAGCGGCGGGATTCTGGTGGGCAGTGGCGGTTGCGTCGGCTCTGGCCCTGCCTCAACGTCTGGCCGCAGCCGGCCGAGCGATCGCGGCGTTTTGCGATCGACCCGCGCGAGCAGCTGCTGGCCCAGCGCTGGGGCCGGCAGCGCGGCCTGGAAGTCCTGGGCCATGCCCACAGCCACCCCCGGAGCGCGCCGGAGCCCTCGGCAACCGACCTGAGCCTGTGTGTGACCCCGGCGCTGATGCTGATCCAGGGTCCCCGGGGCGAGCAACGGATCTGGTGGCTGGCCGGGGACGGCGCCCCACCCCTGCCGTTGCCATGGACAATGGAGGACTGATCCGGCCAGCGGCGCCCGCGGCCACGGCTCCCCGACACCGCCTCCATGCTTCCTCCCGACACCAGCGGCGTTCAGCTCAGCCCCGATGAGGTGGCCCGCTTCTCGCGGCACCTGATCCTGCCGGAGGTGGGTATGGAGGGCCAGAAGCGGCTCAAGGCCTCCTCGGTGCTGTGCGTGGGCACCGGCGGGCTGGGTTCACCCCTGCTGCTGTACCTGGCGGCCGCCGGGGTGGGACGCATCGGCATCGTCGATTTCGACGTGGTGGACCACTCCAACCTGCAGCGCCAGGTGATTCACGGCACCAGCTGGGTGGGGAAACCCAAGATCGAGTCGGCCAAGGCGCGGATCCATGAGATCAACCCCCACTGCCAGGTGGATCTCTACGAGACGGCGCTCACCAGCGAGAACGCCCTGCAGATCATCGAGCCCTACGACATCGTCTGCGACGGCACCGACAACTTCCCCACCCGCTATCTGGTGAATGACGCCTGCGTGCTGCTGGGCAAGCCCAACGTGTACGGCTCGATCTTCCGCTTCGAGGGCCAGGCCACGGTGTTCAATCTTGATGCCGACAGCCCCAACTACCGCGACCTGTTCCCCGAGCCGCCGCCGCCAGGCATGGTGCCCTCCTGCGCCGAGGGCGGTGTGGTGGGTGTGCTGCCCGGGATCATCGGCGTGATCCAGGCCACCGAGGCGGTGAAGATCATCACCGGCATCGGCACCACCCTCAGCGGCCGGCTGCTGCTGTTCGACGCCCTGGCGATGAAGTTCCGCGAGCTCAGGCTGCGGCCCAGCCCGGAGCGCCCGGTGATCGACAGGCTCATCGATTACCAGGAGTTCTGCGGTGTGGGGGGCACGGCTCCGGGCCAGGAGGAGGCCGGCAGCGTTCCCAGCATCACCGTGGCGGAGCTCAAGACCGTCATCGATGGCCAGATGGAGGACATCCTGCTGCTGGATGTGCGCAACCCCCAGGAGGCCGACATCGCCGTGATTCCCGGCGCGGTGCTGATGCCCCTGGATCGGATCGAGAGCGGCGAGGCGATCGACGATGTGCGCCGCCTGGCCGAGGGCAAGAAGCTCTACGTGCACTGCAAGCTGGGTGGCCGCAGCGCCAAGGCCCTGATCGCCCTGGGGCGCCACGGCATCGAGGGTGTCAACGTGAGCGGCGGCATCGATGCCTGGAGCCAGCACGTGGACCCCGAGGTGCCCCGCTACTGATCGCGGGCGGTGCGGTTGGGCGTCTTCAGTAGTCGACCCCGCGCTTGAGGTCGACGCCGCGCTCGGCGTAGTGCTTGTGGCACACCATCTCGGAATGCACCGCGGCCAGGTCGAAATAGGCAGGACGGTTCTTGCAGCGACCGGTGAGGATCACCTCGGTTTCCGCGGGCTTGCGCAGCAGCGTCTGCACGATCGGCTCCACCGGCAGCAGCTCGAGATCAACGGTGGGGTTGATCTCATCGAGGATCACGGTCTTGTAGAGACCGCTGGCGATGGCCGCCCGGGCGATCTCCCAGGCCCGCTCCGCCTCCACGTAGTCGATCGGCAGCTGCTGGCCCCGCCACACGATGGCGTCCCGCCCGGAGCGCAGGTGATCCACCAGATGCGGATAGCTCTCGCGCAGGGCGGCGATGGCGGCGTCCTCGGTGTAGCCGCTGCCGCCCTTGAGCCACTGCAGGATCAGCACCCGGTGGCTCTTGTCCTGGCTGATGCCGCGGCCGATGGCCTGCAGGGCCTTGCCCAGGGCGCTGGTGCTCTTGCCCTTGCCCTCGCCGGTGTAGATCTCGATCCCCTCCAGCCCGAGGGCCAGCTCGCTGGCGCCGTCCGTCTCCCGGTCGCCGTGCTGGAGGCGGCGCCGGTGGCCGCGCATCTCGGAGTGCAGATCGGCCAGTTGGACCAGCTGGGCCGGGGCGCCGCGGCCGGTGCAGATCACCTCCATCCCCGCTGGCTTGGCGGCCAGGGTGCGGCACACCTCCTCGGCGTCCAGCAGGCCCAGGTCGAGCACCGGGTTGAGCTCATCGAGCACGACCACCGAATAGAGGTCGGAGGCGATCGCTCCCTTGGCGATGTCCCAGCCGCGCTGGGCCTCCTGGCGATCGAAGCGGGTCACCTCCTCGGCGGTGAAGAAGTCGCCCCGCCCGGTGCGCACCTGGTCGATCAGATGGGGGAACCCCTGCTGAAGGGCCTCGATCGCCCCATCCTCGTCGTAGGCGCGGCCGGGACCCTTGAGGAAGCGCAGCAACAGCACCCGGGTGTGCTTCTGCTCGCAGATGCCAAGGCCGATGGTCCGCAGCACCACCCCAAGCGCGGCCTGACTCTTGCCCTTCCCGTCGCCGTCGTACACATGCAGCTGGCCGTGGGAGCGCTCCTCGCTGCGGGCGGCGGTGCGAATGCCGATGCCGCGACCGGTGCCGCGATGGGTGCTCCGCTGCGGCGTGCCGGTGCTGCTGGAGCTCATGGAGCGGCGACGATGAACCCGATGCTACCCAGCATCGCCGGCAGTCCAGCGCCCCACAGCGCCCGTAGCCACCCTGCCAGGATCGCTGCGGCCGCTGCCGGCATCGCCGATGGCCTTCACCCTGCTCGAACCCCTGCCCCACGCTCTGGAGCGTGGTCTGAACAATCTGCGCGGCCTCATCGTCCGGCTGCCTCAGGTCCTGGTGGCCTATTCGGGTGGCGTCGACAGCGCCCTGGTGGCGGCCATCGCGGTGGAGCAGCGGGGCCCTGCGGCTGAGGCCGTCACCGGGGTCTCCCCTGCCCTGGCCCCCCATCTGCGCCGGGAGGCCGTCCAGCAGGCCCGGTGGCTGGGCATCCGGCATCGGGAGGTTCCCACCGCCGAGCTCGCCGATCCGGCCTACACCAGCAA
>JBFLKL010000158.1:0-15817 GCA_040883175.1 Synechococcaceae cyanobacterium
CGGCCTTGGCCCTTGCTGAAAGCCCCCCCTCGTCCGATTGTGATCCCAGCGGCCCCCAGGGGCATCTGCCCCGAAGCCGCCGCCAGGAGCGCCCGTCGCTCCGCTGTGAGGAGCGCCCTGACGCTCCGGCCCCTGCTCCAACAGTCTCAGACGACTTCCGGTTTCCAGGCCCGCTCCGTTTGAGCGGCCCATCCCCGATGCACCGTCCCAGGTGCCCCCGGGCCAACGGAAACCCATCTGGATCCCATGGCCCCAGGTGCCTGCGTCAGGAGCTCCGCCCTCACCACGTGATCTCAGCCCGGGGCCCCCACCCCGGGCTTTCGCGTGTGATCCGTGTGGTCGTCACAGTGGCGGCAGCGGCGCGGGCCCGAGGCCATGGGCCGGCCGCATTCAGGACAAGGCACCCGGTAGGCGATGTGACGGCGCCTGTGCTCCTGTCCCAGAACGTCGACCTCCAGCACCACCCACTCGATGAAGGTGTTGCCCTGAGCGTCCGTGCCGCTGCGGATGGTGTCCACCTGGCGCCAGGTGCCGAACAGCGGTGCCTGGGGGTGCTCCTGTTCCCGGCGCAGGGCATGTTCCACCAGCTCCCAGGGGCAGCCGCCGACGCTGGCCGCGGTGGGATGGAGCATGGAGCGCCCGGATGGCCTGGCCAACCCTAGCGATGCAGTTCAGCCTCCCAGGGCCGGGAAGCTCTCACGCAGGCCACTGACCAGCATCTGGGTGGCCACCGAGGCGATCAGCACACCCATCAGCCGCGAGATCAGCCGCACCCGCAACTCGCCCAGGCTGCGCTGCAGGCGGATGGCGCTGGCCAGCACCAGGAACACCACCATGGCCAGCACAGCGATCACAGCACTGAGCACCAGCCGGCCGATCGCTTCCGGTGGCGCCTCCGCCACCACCAGGGAGATGGTGCCCGGCCCGGCCAGCATCGGCAGGCCGATGGGTACCACCGCCAGCAGCCGGGCGTCGTCGTCGTGGTCGGGGGCGAGGCTGGGCGTGCTGACCACGGCGATGCCGTCGATCAGGCGCAGTCCGTAGGGCAGCAGGATCAGGCCGCCGGCGATGCGGAAGGCCGGCAGGCTGATGCCGAAGAGGTCCAGCAGCGGCTGACCCCACCAACAGGAGAGCAGCAGCGTCACCAGGTAGGTGGTGGCCGCCAGACGACCGATGCGCCGTACGCGCTTGGGGTTGGCATTGGCGGCGTCGATGACCACAGGCAGCACGCCGATCGGATCGGTGAGGGCCACCAGGCCCACGGCGGTGTTGATCAGGGACATCAGCGGGGGTTGACAACGCCACTGCCATCACAGCCCAGCCTCGCCAGGCTGGCCGCAAGGAAGGGGAGGGTGACAGCAGATGGGCGCTGACAGGGGCGCTGGGGTGGTCGTGGGCGGAGGTGGCGACCTGGACGGCAACGCCAGGGTTCCCGTTGCCCTGTTGCTCGACCTCAACGGCGTGCTCTACGACGACCACGGCGTTGTGAGTGGGGCGGTGGCCATGGTGAGCGAGGCGCGCCGGCGCGGTCTGGCCGTCCGCTACGTGACCAACACCGCCACCCGCCACCACGACACCCTGCGACGCGAGCTCGAGGACATGGGCTTCCTCGTGGAAGCCGGTGAACTGTTCACCGCGCCCCTGGCGGCCCTGGCCTGGCTGCAGCGCCACCAGCGTCAGCCCTTCTGTCTTGTGCATGAGGCGATCGCCCCCCTCTACGCCGGCCTCACCGGCGACCGCCCGGACTGCGTGCTTCTCGGCGATGCCCGCGATCAGCTCTCCTACGCCAACCTCAACCGCGCCCTGGAACTGCTGCTGGCGGGAGCGCCCCTGATCGGCATCGGCATGAACCGCCGCTTCCGGGAGGCGGGTCGCTGGTTGCTCGATGCAGGTGCCTTCATCCGGGCGCTGGAATACGGCGCCGACTGCACCGCCACGGTGATGGGCAAGCCCTCGCCGTCCTTCTACCGCGAGCTGGTGGACTCCCTCGGCCTGCAGCCGTGGCAGTGTCTGATGGTGGGCGATGACGTGGAGGCCGACGTGGCCGGCGCGCTGGCCTGCGGCCTGCAGGCGGCGCTGGTGCAGACCGGCAAATACCGCCCCGCCGATCGCGATCAGCTCCCATCGGGGGCGGCGCTGATAGGGACCATCGGTGCGCTGGGCGACCTGCTGGGCTGGTGACGGCTCCCGTCCCGGCCGCTACCGCAGACCGTCCTCACTCTCAGCTTGATGCTGCACCCGAGATCACGGCCTGACGGGGCGGGCACCTGCCACTGGGCAGTGCCCAGGTGCCCTTAGGCTTCGCTGGTCCGGCAGAAGATCCGCACAAGCTGCGCAGCCGGATCCCTGATCAGCACCACCGATCAGCACCACTCATCAGCACCAGCGAGCAACACCACAGCGATGTCATGCGCGATGCCGGGTTCGAACCAGCGACATCCTGCTTGTAAGGCAGGCGCTCTACCGCTGAGCTAATCGCGCGTGAAGGGGACGCTACCGCAGCCTGACCAGCCCCACCGGACACCCCGCCAGCAGGGACGCTGGGCCCGCGCCTCCCGCAGGCAGCGGTTGCGCTGGCGCTCGGAGGCGCTGCTGCTGCAGCTTCTGCTGCTGGTTCTGCGGGGCCGCCGGCAGGCGACGATCCGCCGCGGGATCGAGGGACTCGTACCACTGGTCCAGCCGCTGCTGCAGCAGCGTCTGGACACCGCCAGCGCGAACCTGGCGCGCGTGTACGGGGGCCAGCTGGCGGCGGCTGAGCGCCAGCTGCTGGCCCGGCGCTCCCTGGAGAGCTTCCTGCTGTCCTGTCTGGAATCGATCGTCGAGCCGGTGGCACCGGAGCGGATCCAGGCCGAGGGGGAGGGTCTGGGGGAGCTGCTGACCGACCGCCGGCCCGGGCAGGGCGTGATCATCGCCTCGCTGCACCTGGGCTGCTGGGATCTTGGCCTGCGCTGGCTGAGCGAGCGCCTCGACGATCTGGCAGTGATCTACCGCCCGGCCCACAACCCGGAGGCCGACCACCTGCTCAATGCAGCCCGCAGTGCCAACAGCCACTGTCACTGGATCTCGCAGTTCGATGCCCGCGCGATGCTGGCGTGGCTGCGGGGGGGTGGAGCTCTGGTGGTGATGACCGATCTCTACGGACAGCGCAACCCGCTGCCGGTGGATGTGCTCGGTCTCAGCACACGCTTCAAGCGCACGCCGCTGGCCCTGTCGCAGAAAGCCAGGGCACCCCTGTTTCCCGTGGCCCACGTGCGTGAGGACGATGGCCGCTTCCGGCTGATCTTCGGTCGGGCCCTGCCGCCGCTGCCGGGAGCGGCGGGGCTGGCGGCGCAAGCGCAGGCACTGGCCGACTGGCAGGAACCCTGGATCCAGGCCTACGCCGAGCAGTACTACTGGATCCAACGCCGGTGGCGCAGCGGCGATGGCAGCGGGACCCGCCTGCGAGCACTGCCCCCGCCGGCCGAGCGCGTGCTGGCAGCAGCCGGCGCTGGGGTGCGGCGCTGAGCGATGGCCAGCGGCCGTGCCCACGACCGCGCCACCTGGTGGCTGGCCCTGCCCCTGGGCCTGGCCTTCGCTCCGGCCCTGGGGCCTGCGGGAGTGGTGAGCGCCGCCACAGGGGTCCTGCTGGGGGGCCTGCTGCTCTCCCCCGACCTCGACACCCACTCCAACTCCACCCGGCGCTGGGGGCCGCTGCGGCTGCTGTGGTGGCCCTACCGCCGGGTCCTGTCACACCGCTCGCTCCTCTCCCACAGCCCGCTGCTGGGCACCGCCGGGCGGCTGGCCTACCTGACCTGCCTGGCACTGCTGGCCTCGGCCCTGCTGGCGCCTCTGTCTCCGGGGGTTCCGGGGCCATCCCGGCTGCTCGCCGCCGCCGTGGAGCTGTGGCAACGGCAGCGGCCGCTGGTGGTGAGCGCCCTGGTGGGCGTGGAGGCCAGCAGCTGGCTGCACCTGATCCAGGATGGCGACCCCCTGCCGCGCTGGCCGCGACCGTTGCGCCGCCTCATCCGCAGTCGCCGCCGCCGGCGGCGCGCCAGTCCCCGTTCCTCCGCCCACCGCCGCCGATGAGCTCCGATCCCCGCCTGCCGGCCACCCTGGACGCCCTGGCCGAGCTGGTGAAGGTGGTGGCCCGCCTGCGCGATCCCCAAACCGGGTGCCCCTGGGACCTGGAGCAGACCCATGCCTCCCTGGTGCCCTACGTGCTCGAGGAGGCCCATGAAGTGGCCGATGCCATCCGCCACGGCGACGACCGGCACCTGGAGGAGGAACTGGGCGACCTGCTGCTGCAGGTGGTGCTGCACGCCCGCATCGCCAGCGAGGCGGGGGGCTTCGATCTGGAGCGCATCGCCCGGGGCATCAGCGCCAAGCTGATCCGACGCCACCCCCATGTGTTCGGCGACAGCGAGGCCACCGTGGTGGCGGCCGACGCAGCCGCCGTGCGCGCCAGCTGGGAGGCGATCAAGGCCGCCGAGCAGCGCCAGCGCGACGCCGAGCGCAGGCTCAGCGGAGCTGGGTCGCCCCCCTCAGCCAGTCCCCTGAGCGACCGGCTGAGCGACAAGGTGCGGGGCCAGCCGGCCCTGGCCGGCGCCATGACCATCTCGAAGCGTGCCGCCGCCGCCGGCTTCGAGTGGGACGACATGGCGGGAGTGTGGGAGAAGGTGCACGAGGAACTCGACGAGCTCAAGGAGGCGGTGGCCTCGGCCCGCTCGGGCGGGGACCGGACCCATGCCGAGGAGGAACTGGGTGATCTGCTGTTCACCCTGGTGAACGTGGCGCGGTGGTGCGGCATCGACCCGGAAGCCGGCCTGGCCGGCACCAACCGCCGCTTCCTGGATCGTTTCTCGCGGGTGGAGGCGGCCCTGGGGGGTGACCTTCAGGGCCGGAGCATCCGCGAGCTGGAAGGGCTGTGGCGGCAGGCCAAGGCCGAGATCCGCGCCGAGCGCGAGGTCGCCTCCGAAACCTGAGTCGACCCGCCCCGAGGGCAGCCGCACCGCCCTGGTCGCCCGGGACACACCCTGCGCGTGCTCCAGGGCACGGGCAGGGCTGCCGGAGGCGGCGGAGCCGCCAGGCTGGGTCCAGCGATCCAGCGGCCAGGGCCGCAGCCCGCGATGACCGACACCCACCCGGGGCACGCCCCCGATCCGGGAGATCTGATTCCCCCAGGGGAGATCTTCACCGTGCTGCGGGCCGACCCTGACGGCAGCGCCCAGTTGCTCGACCCCCGGCTGCGCCACCACGGCGATTCCCAGGGCACCGCCTTCTGGTGTCAGCCCAACCAGCCCCTGAGGGTCGGGCAGCGGGTGCAGGGCATCCTCGAGTTCCATCCACGCGACGCGGTGGCCCACCAGCGCATGCCTCACTTCACCGTGAACGTGGTGCTGGAGAGCGAGGACTAGCCACCCCGACGGCGACCGGGAGCGCCCGCCAACGGCGTTCAGTCGTCCGGCGACGGCCGCTGGCCACTGCGGCCACGCTTGAGTGCCCCGCGCCGCTGTTTGGCCGCCAGGCGGCGCTCCACGGCCGCCCGGGTGGGACGCGTCGCGCGGCGGGGGGGCGGCGGTGGCCGCAGGGCTTCCTGCAGCAGCGCCAGCAGCCGACGCCGCGCGGCCACCCGGTTGCGCCACTGGGAGCGGTGCTCACTGGCGGCGATCACCAGAGCCCCATCCACCAGCCGGGGCCCCAGCCGCTCCAGGGCCCGGGCCCGCAGCTTCGGGGGCAGGGCCCGGGAGCGCGCCAGGGAGAACACCAGCTCCACGCGGGAGTCGGTGGTGTTGACGTTCTGGCCGCCGGGGCCAGCGGAACGGGAGAAGCGCCACTGCAGTTCGGCGGCGGGGATGCACAGGCCTTCGCCGAGGCGCAGATCCTCGCCGGGCCGCTGGGGCGCTCGCGGATCGCAGGCGGCTCGGGCCGACTCGGGGGGAACGGGGGCCATGGCACCAGCCTGGCAGCGACGGGGCAGCTGGGCGGCGGCTTGCCGGGCGCTTAGCTGGAGGGCAGCGCCGCAGACCCTCTTGAGCAACCCAGACTGGATCGATGAAGTGTTCGACGGTGTGCGCTATGGCCTTGCCGGCCGGGTGATCGCCGAGCGGCAGTCGGCCTTCCAGCGGGTGACGATCATCGACAGCGAGCGCTACGGAAGGGCCCTGCTGCTCGATGGCTGCTGGATGACGGCCGAGCGCCAGGAGCGGCACTATCACGAGCCGCTGGTGCACCCGGCCCTCTGCGGCGCCGAGGCCATCGAGCGGGTGCTGGTGATCGGCGGCGGCGACGGCGGCACCGCCCGCGAGTGCCTGCGCCACCCGGGTGTGCGCCACCTGGACCTGGTGGAGATCGACGGCCTGGTGGTTGAGTGGAGCCAGCGGTACCTGGCCAGCATCGGTGGGGACTGCTGGAGCGATCCCCGCTTCCATCTCAGCGTGGACGACGGCATCACCTGGGTGCGCGAGGCCGACGTCGCCAGCTACGACGTGGTGATCGTGGACGGCTCGGATCCTGCCGGTCCGGCCGAGGGACTGTTCAATCGGGCCTTCTTCCAGCACTGCCGCCGCATCCTGCGGCCCGGCGGGGTGTTCGCCACCCAGAGCGAATCGCCGGAGGCCTTCCGCGCCGTGCACATCGACACGGTGCGGCTGCTGCGGGAGGTGTTCGGCCACGCCGATCCGCTCTACGGCTGGGTGCCCATGTACCCGAGCGGCTGGTGGAGCTGGACCTTCGCCGCCGTCGACGGGCCCCGCTACCGCCAGCCCCTGCCCGGACGCGCCGAGGCCGTCGCCGGCGGCTGCCAGATCTGGAGCCCGCGCTGGCAGCAGGGCGGCTTCGAGGCCATGCCGGCCTTCGTGGAGCGGGCCCTCGCCGCCTGAGACCCGCTGGCGGAGACTGAACCCCGGCAGCGGAGACTGAGCCGATGAGCGATCGCCACCCCTCCGGCCAGGCGCTGTTCGACACCGACGGCGCGGTGTTCATGGCCGGCCGGCGCGATCCGGCCGGCTGCCGCGTGGGCCTGTACGGCGTGCCCTACGACGGCACCACCTCGTTCCGGCCGGGCACCCGCTTCGGGCCGGCGGCCATCCGCGAGGTGAGCCCCGGACTGGAGACCTACTGCCCCCAGCTGGATCTGGATCTGGAGGATCTGGCGTTCGCCGACCTCGGTGCCGTGGCGATCCCGTTCGGCGCCCCCGAGCCGGTGGTCACAGCTGTGAAGGCAGCCACCGGGGCGGTGCTGGCCCTGGGCCTGCAACCCCTGATGCTGGGCGGGGAGCATTCCATCAGCTCAGGAGCTGTGGCGGCCGTGGCGGAGCGCCATCCGGAGCTGGTGCTGGTGCAGCTCGATGCCCACGCCGATCTGCGTCAGGAGTGGCTCGGCGCCCATCACAGCCACGCCTGCGCCATGCGCCGCTGCCTGGAGGTGCTGCCCAGCCAGCGGCTGCTGCAGATCGCCATCCGCAGCGGCACCCGCCAGGAATTCACCGAGCTGCGCGGCAGCGGCCGGCTGGTGGCGATCGAGGCGATGGCCGCGGCCCTGCGCCCCCTGCGCGGTCAGCCCCTCTATCTCACGGTCGATCTCGACTGGTTCGATCCGGCCGTGATGCCCGGCACCGGCACCCCCGAGCCGGGGGGCTTCCTCTGGCGTGATTTCGCCGCCCTGGTGGATGAACTGCGCCACCACAGGCTGGTGGCCGCCGACGTGGTGGAGCTGGCTCCCCAGCTGGATCCCAGCGGGGTGAGCAGCGTGCTGGCCGCCAAGGTGGTGCGCAGTCTGCTGCTGCTGCTGGGCGCTCAGTAGCAGCAGGTGCCGCTGGTGCGCTGTTCGCGCAGGCGGTCGTGCTGCTGGCCGATCAGCAGCACCGCCAGGGTGGGGTGGTTGTGCAGCAGATTGAGGAAGCGCAGGCGCTCAAGCCGCAGGATCTCCACGGGGGTGCGGGCGATTGCGGTGTTGCGGTGCTGGCCCACGCCCCAGACGATGTCCTGGTAGCAGAACAGTTCTCCCGGTCGATAGCACAGCTTTTCGCCCTGGCTGCCGATCAGCTCGACGATCCCCCGGCGGATGCCGTAGATGGAATCGGCTCCCATACCCCGTTCGAACACGGTGGCACCAGTGGGCAGCGTGAGGCACTCGGCGTCCACCTGCACGGCCATCAGATCGATGGCGGCATTGAGCACAGGCGTGAACACCAATCCGGATGGTCGCGAAGGCCAACGCCGAATGTAGTGACAATCTGAGCGGATGGGGAGACCGATCCGTTTGATTCCGGCGTCCCGGTTGACTCCGGCGTCTCCGTCGGGATCACCATCAACGCCGCAGTCGAGGGGGGGCCCTCGTCTCAGTCCTGCAGCTGGGGCAGAACCATCTCGAGACTCAGCTGGCGGCAGCGACCGGGACCGTCCGGAGCCGCCGAAGCCCCGCCGGGAGGCGTTATGGCGGGAAGCCGTGGTGAGCGCACCGTCCAGTGGTGGCACCACAGCTCACCGGCCAGCTCGGCATGGATCGCCAGCTGGCGCAGGCGGCACCATCCGCCACCGCTCCCCTGGGGGAGAGCGCAGTGGGTGCAGCTGCGGCAGTTGGGACGATGGGGCATGAACGAGAAATGACCGGGCCGATTGCCCCGGGGCGCAAACCCTAGGGGGCTTGCGGGCGTCTGTCGCAGCAGTCACCGCATTCTTCCGATTCTTTTCCCTCGGCTTCTCGTCCCGCGGGACGCGTCTGCCGCCCACCACCGTCCCGGCCCGGCAGTTCCAATAGCCTCGGCCCAGCCGCCCGCCGCCACCCCTTGCCACTCCTGCGCACTCCCCTGTTCGAGGCCGCCCGGGCCGCCGGCGGCCGGCTGGTGCCCTTCGCCGGCTGGGAGCTGCCGGTGCAGTTCCAGGGGCTGGTGGCCGAGCACCGGGCCGTGCGCAGCGCCTGCGGGGTGTTCGACATCTCCCACATGGGCGTGCTGCGACTGCGGGGCGACGGCGCCAAGGACGCCCTGCAGGCCCTCGTACCCAGCGACCTGTTCCGGATCGGTCCCGGCGAGGCCTGCTACACGGTGCTGCTGAACGCGCAGGGCGGCATCCGTGACGACCTGATCGTCTATGACCGCGGCCGCGTGGGTACCGGGGTGGAGCGGGAGGACACCGACGAGCTGCTGCTGGTGATCAATGCCGCCTGCGCCGACAGCGACATGGCCTGGCTCAGCATGCAGCTGGAGCCGGCCGGCATCACGGTGCACGACCACAAGGGCGATGGGGTGCTGATGGCCCTGCAGGGGCCCCAGGCGCCGGCGCGGTTGGAGGCCCTGGCCGGCACCGGCCTCCCGGACCTGCCGCGCTTCGCCCACCGGCAGCTGGAGCTGCGGGGCACGGCCGAGGGCGCGGCGGCTGCAGCCGGGGTGTTCGTGGCCCGCACCGGCTACACCGGCGAGGACGGCTTCGAACTGCTGCTGGAACGGGAGGCGGGGATCGCCCTCTGGCAGCAACTGCTGGCCGAAGGGGTGACGCCCTGCGGCCTGGGCGCGCGCGACAGCCTGCGCCTGGAGGCGGCGATGCACCTCTACGGCCAGGACATGGACGCCACCACCACCCCCCTGGAGGTGGGACTGGGCTGGCTGGTGCACCTGGAGATGCCCAAGCCGTTCGTGGGCCGTGAGGTGCTGGAACGGCAGACGGCTGAGGGAGTGCGCCGCCGGCTGGTGGGCCTGGAGCTGCGGGGCCGCGCCATCCCCCGCCATGGCTATCCGGTGCTGGAGGCGGCTGCGGAGGGCGGCTGCGGTCCGGTGGGCACGGTCACCAGCGGTGGCTGGTCGCCGACGCTGGAGCGGGGTATCGCCCTGGCCAGCGTGCCGGCGCAGCTGGCCCGCCCCGGCACGGAGCTGGCGGTGGAGATCCGCGGCCGGG
This sequence comes from Synechococcaceae cyanobacterium, assembly GCA_040883175.1. GTDB lineage: Bacteria > Cyanobacteriota > Cyanobacteriia > PCC-6307 > Cyanobiaceae > NIES-981. Next base: position 9,871 of record JBFLKL010000158.1, read on the forward strand.
CCGAACCGGCCACGGTGGTGAAGCGGCCCTTCTACAGGCGCTGACGCCACACAGCCGGGCCCTGAGGCGCGGGCGGCGCGACGCTGCCGCCCCCGGGTGGGACAATCGCCGATTGCCGAGGGGATCAGCGATGCGCAGCCACGGATGCGGCGACCTGCGTCAGGACGCCAGCGGCCAGGCCGTGCAGCTGTGCGGCTGGGTGGACCGGCGCCGCGACCACGGCGGTGTGATCTTCATCGACCTGCGCGACCGCAGCGGCACGGTGCAGATCACCGTGGACCCCGACAACGGCGCCGACACATTCGCCGTGGCCGAGCACCTGCGCAACGAGACCGTGATCCAGGTGCAGGGCACGGTGCGGAAGCGGCCAGCCGAATCGATCAACGAGAAACTGGCCACCGGCCGGGTGGAGGTGCTGGCCGGCGCCATCACCGTGCTCAACCCGGTGAAGGGGATCCTGCCCTTCCCGGTGTCGGTGCACGACGAGGAGAACACCCGCGAGGACCTGCGGCTGCGCCACCGCTACCTCGATCTGCGCCGCGAGCGCATGAACGCCAACCTGCGCCTGCGCCATCGGGCGGTGCAGGCGATGCGCCGCCACCTGGAGGACGCCGGCTTCATCGAGGTGGAGACGCCGGTGCTCACCCGCTCCACCCCCGAGGGCGCGCGCGACTACCTGGTGCCCAGCCGGGTGTGCGGCGGCGAATGGTTCGCCCTGCCCCAGTCGCCGCAGTTGTTCAAGCAGCTGCTGATGGTGGGCGGCCTGGAGCGCTACTACCAGATCGCGCGCTGCTTCCGCGACGAGGACCTGCGGGCCGACCGTCAGCCGGAATTCACCCAGCTGGACATGGAGATGAGCTTCATGGATCAGGAGCAGATCCTGGAGCTCAACGAGGGCCTGATCGCCGCCATCTGGAGGGCGGTGAAGGGCATCGAACTGCCGCGGCCCTTCCCGCGCCTCACCTGGCACGAGGCCATGGACCGTTACGGCACCGACCGGCCCGACACCCGCTACGGCCTGGAGCTCACCGACGTGAGCGACATCGTGGCGGACATGGGCTTCAAGGTCTTCTCGGGCGCCGTCAAAACCGGCGGGTCGGTGAAGTGCATCGCCGTGCCCGGCGGCAATGAGGCTCTCTCGAATGTGCGCATCAAGCCCGGCGGCGATGTCTTCAGCGAGGCCCAGGCCGCGGGTGCCGGCGGACTGGCCTTCATCCGCGTGCGTGAGGGCGGCGAGATCGACACGATCGGCGCCATCAAGGACAACCTCAGCGAGGAGAAGAAGGCCGAGCTGCTGGCGCGCACCGGCGCCGGGCCCGGCACCCTGCTGCTGTTCGGCGCCGGCGACACCGCCACGGTGAACAAGGCCCTCGACCGGGTGCGCCAGGTCCTGGCCCGCGAGCTCGGCCTGGTGAAGCCCGAGCGCGAGAACGACACCTGGAACTTCCTCTGGGTGGTGGATTTCCCGATGTTCGAGTTCAACAGGGACGAGAACCGGCTCGAGGCCCTGCACCATCCCTTCTGCGCCCCCAACCCGGCCGACCTCGGCGCCGATCCGTCCACCTGGGCCGACACCCTGCCCACGGCCCGCGCCCAGGCCTACGACCTGGTGCTCAACGGCCTGGAGCTGGGCGGCGGCTCGCTGCGCATCCACGACTCGGCCCTGCAGCGCCAGGTGCTGCAGACCATCGGCCTGCCGCTGGAGGAGGCCGAGCGCCAGTTCGGCTTCCTGATGGAGGCGCTGGACATGGGCGCGCCGCCCCACGGCGGCCTGGCCTACGGGGTGGACCGGATCGTGATGCTGCTGGCGGGCGAGGAGTCGATCCGCGACACGATCGCCTTCCCGAAAACCCAGCAGGCCCGCTGCCTGCTCACCCAGGCCCCGGCCGGCGTGGCCGACAGGCAGCTCCAGGAGCTGCACGTTGCCAGCACCTGGAGCGAGGAGGACAAGGACTGAGTCGGCCACGGCCCCTGCCGTTCCAGGGATCCGCCCGGACAACCGGATGGGATTCCCCCGTGAGACTCCGGATCCAGACCAGGCGCTGGCCTGCCTCCAGGCCCGGCGAACCATGCCGTGGCCGACTGGCGCAGTTCACACGCCTGCCCATGCCCGGCGGCAGCCGCTGGACCGATCCACCCTTGCCTTGCTAAAACGGAGTCATTACGAGTTAGAGAGCCATGCCCCCCGTCAGCGCCCCCCCGATCGACATCGGCATCCCCGACGGCCAGCGTCTGCAGATCGCCGAAGGACTCGGCCGCGTGCTCGCCGACAGCACCGTGCTCTACGCCAAGACCCATGGCTTCCACTGGAACGTCACCGGGCCGATGTTCAACACGCTGCACCTGATGTTCATGGAGCAGTACACCGAGCTCTGGAACGCCCTCGACGAGATCGCCGAGCGCATCCGCGCCCTCGGCCACCCGGCCCCCTTCGGAGGCAGCACCTACAGCGGCCTCTCCTCAGTGCCCGAAACCCACGGGATTCCCACCGCCCTGGAGATGGTGCGCGAACTGGTGGAGGGCCATGAGGCCGTGGCCCGCACCATCCGCGGTGTGTTCGCGGTGGCCGAGGAGGCCAACGACCAGCCCACCGCCGACCTGCTCACCCAGCGGCTGCAGATCCACGAGAAGACCGCCTGGATGCTGCGCAGCCTGCTCGAGGACTGAGGCCGCGTCGGGGCGGCTGATGGTTCTGAGGTTCGGCCCCCAGGCACGCCTTGTGGCCACGGGTACATTGAACAATCAGCCGAAGCTCCATGCCCAGCCAGCCCAGCCAGCGAACCCCCAAGTTCGTGTTCGTGACGGGTGGGGTGGTGTCGAGCATCGGCAAGGGAATCGTGGCCGCCAGCCTGGGCCGGCTGCTCAAGAGCCGCGGCTACAGCGTCTCGATCCTCAAGCTCGACCCCTACCTGAACGTGGACCCGGGCACGATGAGCCCGTACCAGCACGGTGAGGTGTTCGTCACCGAGGACGGCGCCGAGACCGACCTTGACCTGGGCCACTACGAGCGCTTCACCGACACCCCCCTGTCTCGCCTGAACAGCGTGACCACGGGCTCGATCTACCAGGCGGTGATCAACAAGGAACGCCGCGGTGACTACAACGGCGGCACCGTGCAGGTGATCCCCCACATCACCGGCGAGATCCGACAGCGCATCCACCGGGTGGCCGCCAACAGCGGCGCCGAGGTGGTGATCGGCGAGATCGGCGGCACCGTGGGTGACATCGAATCGCTGCCGTTCCTGGAGGCGATCCGTGAGTTCCGCGGCGACGTGGGCCGCCAGGATCTGGCCTACGTGCATGTCACCCTGCTCCCCTACATCGGTACCTCCGGGGAGCTCAAGACCAAGCCCACTCAGCACTCGGTGAAGGAGCTGCGCTCGATCGGCATCCAGCCGGATGTGCTGGTGTGCCGCAGCGACCGGCCGATCAGCGATGACCTCAAGCGCAAGATCGGAGGCTTCTGCGGGGTGCCGGAGCGGGCCGTGATCCAGGCCCTCGACGCCGACAGCATCTACGCGGTGCCTCTGGCGCTGGAGCAGGAGGGCCTCTGCCGTGAGGTGCTCGGCGCCCTGCACCTGGACGACCGCAGCAGCGACATGGCGGGCTGGGCGGAGCTGGTGAACAAGCTCCGCCACCCCGGCCCGGCCGTGAGGGTGGCGCTGGTGGGCAAGTACGTGCAGCTCAACGATGCCTACCTCTCGGTGGTGGAGGCGCTGCGCCACGCCTGCCTGGAACGCGACGCCTCGCTGGAGCTGCACTGGGTGTGCGCCGAGCAGATCGAGCAGCAGGGGGCCGGGATTCTGCTGGCGGGCATGGACGCGGTGGTGGTGCCTGGGGGCTTCGGCAACCGCGGCGTGGACGGCAAGGTGGCTGCGATCCGATGGGCACGGGAGCAGCGGGTGCCGTTCCTGGGCCTCTGCCTGGGCATGCAGTGCGCCGTGATCGAGTGGGCCCGCAACGTGGCCGACCTGACCGGCGCCACCAGCGCCGAGCTCGATCCCGACAGCCCCCATCCGGTGATCCACCTGCTGCCCGAGCAGCAGGACGTGGTCGACCTCGGTGGCACCATGCGCCTGGGCGTGTACCCCTGCCGCCTGACCCCCGGCAGCCTGGGCCATCGGCTCTACGGCGAGGAAGTGGTGTACGAACGCCACCGGCACCGCTACGAGTTCAACAACGCATACCGGCAGGCGTTCATTGATTCCGGCTACCGCATCAGCGGCAGCTCCCCGGACGGGCGGCTGGTGGAGCTGGTGGAACTGACGGAGCACCCCTTCTTCACCGCCTGCCAGTACCACCCGGAATTCCTGTCACGGCCAGGCCGGCCCCACCCCCTGTTCCGGGGCCTGATCGAAGCCGCCCAGCAGCGGCACCAGTCCACCGCCGGAGGCAGTGCCGTGCCGCTGAGCGCAGACCCTCAGCCATCAGTGGCACCGGTTCATGCATGCTGAGCCAGAGCAGTGTGCAGATGGGCGGCAGGATCTCCGACCCGATCCGCTCGCAGGCAACCGCCGCCATCCCCGTGGTGGAAACCTTCCATTCGCTCCAGGGGGAGGGGCTGCACGCCGGCCGCAGCGCCTTCTTCCTGCGCCTGGCAGGCTGCGCGGTGGGCTGCCCCTGGTGCGACACCAGGCACTCCTGGCCGCTGGAGGCCCATCCGCGCCGCAGCCTGGAGGAGCTGAGCGCTCAGGCCACCGCCGCTGCCGCTGAGGGCGCCGCCTTCGTGGTGGTGACCGGCGGCGAGCCGCTGCACCACAACCTCGATGCCCTCTGCGCGTTTCTCGAGGCCGCCGGACTGCCCTTGCATCTTGAGACCAGCGGTGTGGACCCGCTCAGCGGCCGCTTCGACTGGATCACCCTCTCACCCAAGCGCCACCGACCGCCACGGCCCGAACTGCTGGCCGCCTGCCACGAGCTCAAACCGGTGATCCACGGGCCGGAGGATCTGGCCTTCGCCGAGGCGATGGCCGGCGCCGCAAACGCTGCCGGCAACCGGCCCGCCCTGCTGCTTCAGCCCGGCTGGGAGAGCGACCGGGGTCGGGAGCTGGCGATCGCCCACGTGCGCCGCCATCCCCACTGGCGCCTCAGCCTCCAGTGCCACAAGTGGCTGGGGGTGCGCTGACCAGAGGTGGGCTGATCAGAGCTTCAGTGCCTGCCGCGCATCGGTCTCGCCCTTCCAGAGCCGCCAGCGCACCTCCAGATCCTTGGGGGCGTAGACGACGATCGGCAGGCTGGCGTTGTAGCGCACCAGGGTGGGCTCTCCGGCCAGAGGCACGAAGGCGCGGCGCGGGGGCTGATCCGGCGGGCAGGCCATGAGCGTGGACAGCGCCCGTTCACCGCCGCTCACGCGGTAGACGGTGTAGCCCCAGCCGGGCACGCTCTCGGGGGTGATGCGGCCCTGCAGCAGGTGGCGGTTGCAGTCCACCTCCAGCTCCCGGCCCACGATCAGCTCCACCCGCCAGTCGGCGGGATCGGACGAGATCGCCGGATCCGGGCTGGGCCGCAGCACCCCTGGCACCTGGATCACCCAGCGCGATTCGCCGGCTGCAGGGGCCGGGTAGGGCTTGAGGTCGAGCCTGGGGATGGCCCGGACGGGGGCAGCGGCGGCAGCCATCAGCAGCGGCAGGCTCACCGCCAGCGCCGTCCGCCAGCGGGCCCTGTCTGAGGCGCTGCTGTCCATGGATCGATCCGCTGCTCCGCAGCCATCCTCGCCGGCCGGACGGCGCCGGGCCTGGAGAGGGTGTACATCTGTCAAGAGTGTCGGAGCGGATGCCCCCCCAGCCCACCGCCATCGCCCTGCTCTCCGGCGGGCTCGATTCGGCCACGGCAGCGGCGCTGGCGATCGAGGCGGGCTGCCGCGTCATCGGCCTGTCGTTCGACTACGGACAGCGACACCGGCGTGAACTGCAGGCCGCCGCGCTGGTGGCTCAGGCTCTGGGACTGA
>JBFLKL010000159.1:0-11929 GCA_040883175.1 Synechococcaceae cyanobacterium
GGCCGCCGCCGCCGCCGCCGGCTTTCAGCCCGTGCGCCGCAGCCTCAACCAGGCCCCCTTCTACTTCTCCCGTCTGATCGCCTTCGAGCGGGGCTGAGGGACACAGCCAAGCGGCTGGCGATCACGGGGGCAGCCTCCGATCCGGTGCTGTGACGCTGCTTCATGGTCAACGATATCGGCATCCAGCTGGACCGGGAACACCAGGATCCCGCCTGTGAACTGGCGGCCAGGTTGCGCATCGCCGAACTGTTGCCGGCCCTCAACGGTGATCTCCACCGCACCCGCAACCTCGCCTCCCAGGCTCTCCAGGACCGCGACAACCGTTTCGGCGGCGGCCACCCCAACACCTTCCTGCTCCGCAACCTGATCGTTCAGCTGGCCCAGAGCCGGGACTGCGATCCCGCCAGCGCCCTCGATGCACTCAGATGTCGATCCCCAGGGGCTTCCGGCCTGCCCACCCAGCCGCCACGACTCCAGCGGGGAGGATGGCTCGGGGAGGCCGCGCCGGTTGCGGTGGGCCCGGCGATCGCCGCAGGTGCGATCAACACCTGCTTCAACCTGCTGGAAATCAGGGCCTGTCGCCTGCGAGCGCAGCAGACGATGACCCCATCACCACCCTGAAGGTGAGGTTGAGCCGCTCCTGGTGCAGCTTCAGCCGGCGCGGCACGGCGTGTTGCCACCACTGCTGGGTGGGGGGCTCCATCAGCAGCAGATCGCCCGGGCCCAGCTCGAGGTTGAACGGTTCGCAGGCAGCGCAGCCCGGGCCAAAACCCGGCGGGGGCGCCAGGTCGCCGGTGCGGGGGCCGGGCCGCGGCCGCAGGCGGAAGTCGCGGCGGGCGCCCAGGCTGAGGGAGGCGATCGGGGCGGTCGGATCCAGCCCGGGCTCGTCGTCGGCGTGCCAGCCCATGGCGTCGCGGCCGTCGCGGTAGCGGTTGAGCAGCAGGGAGTTGAAGCGCCGGCCGGTGAGCCGCTCCAGCAGGCAACGCAGCCGTTCGGCGGCGGGGGACCAGGTCTCGATGGCATTCTCCAGGCCGCTGTAGCGGTAGCGGCAGCCGGGATCAGCCATCCAGCAGGTGAGCCTCGGCAGGGGGTGGCGGCGGCCGTGGAGGGCGATCGCCTCCTGCTTCCAGGGCACCTCGGCGCCCAGCTGCTGCTCCAGGGCATCGGCATGCCGGGGCATCAGCCAGGCGCGCCAGTGACGCAGACGCAGCCCGGGCCGCTCGATCAGGCGCTCAGCCATCGGCCCGATCCCGCAGCGCAGCTGGGAGGGGGGCCTCCAGCTCCAGCACCCCGCCCTCCGGCAATGGCAGCCGCAATCGATGGGCATGCAGGTGATAGCCGCCGTCGCCGGGCAGCACCCCAGCGCGGGCGCAACCGTCCGGGCCGTAGAGCGGGTCGCCCAGCAGTGGCGCTCCGGCGGCGGCGGTGTGGATGCGGATCTGGTGGGGGCGACCGGTGGCGATTGTCACCTCGACAAGCCAGACCCCGGTAGCCCCAACCTCGCAGCCGCAGCCGTCACCGTCTCGCCTCAGCAGCCGCAGGGTGCTGCGAGCCGGAAGGGCGCGGGGATCCTGAGGCTCGACCGCGGCCCATATCTGGTCAAGCAGTCCATGGGGCCGGCGACCGATCGGCGTCATGAGATCCACGCTGGCGCCAGGCCGGAGGGCCCGCAGGGGTGAGCCAGGTGCGGGGCACTGGAGCAGGGCCCGATAGGTCTTGCGGCACAGCGCGCTGGACGAGCCGGGGGCCGGAGACGAGCTGATTGCCGGGGTGGCGGCGTGGTCGGGAGCGGCCGTGCTGTCGCGCAGCAGGGCACTGAGCCAGGCGCGGGTGGTCGGGCGACGGGCGCAGAGCAGCAGGCCCGAGGTGAAGCGCCCCAGACGGTGCACGGGGCAGGGGAGTCCCACGGTGGCATCGAGCTGTCCGGCGCCCACCCTGCTCTCGATCTGGCGCAACAGGGTGTGCTCGAGAAAGCCGCCGGCCGGAAGCACCGGCAGGCCGCTGGGCTTGTTGAACACCACCAGGTCGCCGTCGTCGAACAGGGGGCCGGGCAGGGCCGGCACGGCGGGTTCGTGCCAGGGGGGGCGATGCCAGCTGAGCCGGTCGCCGGCTGCGAGGACCTCATCGGCCCGGAGGGGCCGGCCGTTCCTGCAGATCTGGCCGGCGGCGAGCCGCTGACGCCACACCGCTTGATCCGAATGCCGGTAACGGGCGGCATAGAAGGCGCTGACGGCCTGTCCGGCTGCTTCAGGGCCCACCCGGTCGCGGTAGGTGTGGCCGGAATTCAGGGCCGGTTCAATCCACAAGTCCGTGCTCGAGGGCATAGCGCACCAGTTCGGTGCGGCTGGAGGTGCCGGTCTTGATGAACAGCCGGCTCACGTATTTCTCCACGTTGCGGATGGAGGTTTCCAGCCTGCGGGCGATCTCCTTGTTCATCAGACCCTCGGCCACCAGCTGCAGCACCGACGCCTCCCGCGGCGTGAAGCTGATCTCGGGGGAGCCTGGGGTGGGCTTCTTGGCGGTGCCGCCCGTAGCCAGCAGGGAGCGGATCTCGGTGATCTGGCGGGCCATCTGGCCGATGTCGGCGTCGGCGAAGCGGGCGGCCTCCGCAAGCAGGCGCTCCTGACGACGCACGGCGTTGCGCACCCGCGCCACCAGCTCGTCGGGATCGAAGGGCTTGGGGATGTAGTCGTCGCAGCCGGCCTGGAAGCCGGCGATGCGGTCGGCCGTCATGCCCTTGGCGGTGAGGAAGATCACCGGTGTCCCGCCCAGACGCTCATCGGCCCGCAGCTTCTTCAGCAGGCCGTAGCCGTCGCAGCGGGGCATCATCACGTCGCTGATCACCACGTCGGGGAGCAGCTCCTGGGCCTTCTCCCAGCCCTCCTCGCCATCGGCGGCAGTGGTCACCGCGAAGCCCTCGTCCTCCAGGTAGGCCGTCACGGCCGTGCGCAGGCCCGGCTCGTCGTCCACCAGCAGCAGACGGATCGGGGTCGGGGATGCGCTGGCATCGGCACCCTCGACGGAGGGCGCGCTGAGCTGCCCGGGATCGGTAGCCGGGGCGGGCTGTGGGCTGCTGGTGGGATCAGTGGTCATGGGCACAGTCTGAACAACCTCAGCGTGCCCGTCCAGGCAGCACCTGCTCGGACTCCTGCAGGCTGCCGCTGTAGCCCAGCTGGCGCGCCAGCTCGCCAAGGGTGGCGGGGTCGCGGCCCGCCTGCTCGGGATGGCAGACGGCCCACCACACCAGATGGTCGATGCGGTTGACGGGCGTGACAAGGCCACCGGGGTTGAGCTCACGCACGATCCAGCGGTCCCCTTCAAGGGTCATGCGCAGCGGTGCGGCGGCGGAGCAGTTCAGGGTGTCGGTGGAGAGTGCCACCTCATGGCCATGCTGCTGCCAGAGCTGCACGCGGCGCAGATCGGGATTGGCCGGATCGCTGCGCACGCCATACACACCCAGCACCCGCAGCCCCTTGAGGCTGGGCCGCTCCTCGAGCACCACCAGCCCCGGCGGCCGTTCCGGTGGCGCCTTGGGCGCCGCTCCAGCCGGAAGCGCGAACGCCAGCAGGGCATGGGCCAGCAGAGCCGGAACCATGGTGGCCAGCGACAGGCGAGGCCAGGGCCACGGGGCCCGCAGCGGCGGCGGGGGTCTTGTCACCATGGATCGCAGGCATTCACACACATGCTCGCCTACCTCGACCACCAGGCCAGCACCCCCTGTGACCCGGGGGTGCTGGCGGCGATGGCGCCCTGGTGGAGCGAGCACTGCGCCAACCCTTCCAGCCGCGGCCACCGGCCGGGCCTCACGGCGGCCGCCGCCGTGGAGCGGGCCCGCGCCCAGGGGGCGGCCGCCCTGGGGGCCGAGCCGGGCTGGGTGGTGTTCACCAGCGGCGCCACCGAGGCCAACAACCTGGCCCTCAAGGGCGTGGCCGAGGCAGCGCTGGAGCGCGGCACGGCGGCGCGCACCCTGGTGAGCGTGGCCAGCGAGCACCGGGCGGTGCTGGATCCGCTGCGCTACCTGGAACGCCACGGCTTCCCGGTGCGCCTGCTGCCGGTGGACGGCGGCGGCCTGCTGGATCTGCAGGCCCTGGAGTCCGCCCTCACGCCGGATGTGCTGCTGCTCAGCGTGATGGCCGCCAACAACGAGATCGGCGTGCTGCAGCCGATCGCGGCGATCGCCCGCCTCTGCCGCCAGCGGGGCGTGGCACTGCACGTGGACGCCGCCCAGGCCGCCGGCCACATCCCCCTGGCGATGGCGGAGCTGGGGGTGGACCTCCTCAGCCTCAGCGGCCACAAGTGCTACGGGCCCAAAGGGGTGGGGGCGCTGCTGGTGCGACCGGGCCTGCCCCTGGCGGCCCAGATCCACGGCGGCGGGCAGGAGGAGGGGCGGCGGGCCGGCACCGTGGCGGTGCCGCTGGTGGTGGGGCTGGGGGAAGCCCTGGAGCGGGCCGTGGCCGACCGGGAAGCGCGGGCCGAGCGGCTCGGAGCCCTGCGGGATCAGCTCTGGGCCGCTCTGGAGGCGATCGGCGGCATCGCCCGCAACGGGGCCGCCGCGCCGCGGCTGGCACACAACCTCAACGTGACCGTGGGCGGCGTGGATGGCGCTGCCCTGCATCGGCTGATCCGGCAATCCATCGCCGTGAGCAGCGGCTCGGCCTGCAGCCAGGGCTCGCCCTCCCACGTGCTGGCGGCCCTGGGCCGCAGCCGCGCCGAGACAGCCGCATCGATCCGCTTCGGGCTGGGGCGGGCCACCACTGCCGACGAGATCAAGCTGGCGATCAGGACCGTGCGGGAGGCCGTGGACAAACTGCGGCAGTGAGGCGGCCGGCTCGGCCTCATCCCGCCCCCGCGCCACGGTGGATTGCGGAGAGGTGGCCAGGCGGAGCAGCGCGATTACCGTCCCACCGAGAGACGTCCCCACGGCCATGGCCCAGTCCCCCAGCGGTCCTGGCCGCCTTCAGATCCTCCGGGCCCTGGAGGCGGGCTGGACCGCCTTCTGCAGGGCCCCGTGGCCGTTCGTGCTGTTCACCCTGCTCACCGGCGCGCTGTCGCTGGGGTTCCAGTTCCTGGCCAGCCTCGACAGCCTGCCGGAAGCCAATCAGCCGCCCCTGTCCGTGCAGGCTGTGGGGGCTCTGGTGGGAACGGTGGGCAGTGTGATCGTGAGCCTGTGGGGCACCGTGGGCCTGGTGCGTGGTGCCTGGACGGCCCTGGCGGGCGGACGACCGGACTGGGGCACCTTCACCCGCTGGGACGGTGCGGCCGCCGGACGGCTGCTGCTCCGCCAGGTGGTGCTGGCGCTGGTGTTGCTGGTGATCATCACAGTGGCGGCCCTGCTGGCCTTCGGCGCCGCCCGGCTGGCCAGCTTCCTGGCGGTGATCCCGGCCGTGGCCGCCTTCATGGTGCTGGTGTACCTGCTGGTCAACCAGACCTTCCTTCCCTGGCTGGCCCTGCTGGGAGGGGACGGCCCCCTGGACACCCTGCAGCACGGCCGGCGGGTGGTGGACCCCCAGTGGTGGCAGGTGCTGCTGCTGCTGCTGGTGCAGGGCGCCATCGTGCTGGTCGGGGCCCTGCTCTGCGGTGTGGGCCTGCTGGCGGCGGCGCCCCTCAGCCTGTGCGTGGCCACCGCCGCCTACCGCCAGCTGTTCGGTGACGAGGACCGCACCGGCCTGCTCAGCTCCTCCCGCTGGTGAGCAGCACGAAACCCAGGGCTCCCAGAACCGCCAGCAGGGTCTGTGCCACACGGCTCACCAGCATCCCCGCCACCACCGCCAGCCCCACCAGCAGCGAGCGCCGCAGGCGCAGCAGCCCCAACGGGCTCAGGGACGTTGGTGCCATGAGCAACTCCCCCAGGCATGCCCCCAGCAGCGGGCCCAGCAGCGCCCCCACCAGCGGGCCGCCGAAGGGCAGGGCCGGCAGCAGCCCCAGCAGCCCCACCAGCAGCCCCACCCCCGCACCGATATAGGCCCAGCGGCTGGCCTGCAGGCGGGCCGGGCCCAGCACCAGCCCCAGGGCGTCGGCGCCCCAGCCCAGGGCCAGCAGCAGGCAGGCCAGGGCGAAGGCCGGCCAGCCGGTGCTCCAGCCCACCGCCCACAGCCACAGCCCCGCCCCCAGTGGCAGCAGGGCCAGGCCGGGCAGCAGCGGCAGCACGGTGCCCGGGATCGCCAGCAACTGCATCAGCAGGGCAACCCACCAGAGCAGATCCAGGGACATCAGGGCCGCCGCCGCGCGATTCTCAGCTTGGCGCTGCGGCTGCGGGGGTTGGCGTCGGCCTCCTCGACGCCGGCCACGAGAGGCTTGCGGGTGATGCGCTCCAGGCGCTCATCGTTCAGGAACGCCGTCTTGACGCGGCGGTCCTCCAGGGAGTGGAAGCTGATGATCGCCAGCAGGCCGCCGCTCACCAGCCAGTCAGGGGCCACCGCCAGCAGGCGATCAAGGGCGCCGAGCTCGTCATTGACGGCGATGCGCAGGGCCTGGAAGGTGCGCGTGGCCGGATGGATCGCCCCCGGTCCCCGGCGGTGGCGGGCCGCCGGCGGGTAGCAACCGGCCACCGCATAGGCCAGCTCGGTGGTGTCGCGGGGGCGGGCCGGGTCGCCCCAGGGCCCCTGCTCCTTGAGCCTCCTGGCGATACGCCGCGACAACCGCTCCTCGCCGTAGGCGTAGATCAGATCGGCCAGCGCGGCCTCCCCCAGCCGGTCGATCAGCTCGCCGGCCGTCTCGCCCGCCGTGGGGTTCATGCGCATGTCGAGCGGACCGGCCAGCCGGAAACTGAAACCCCGCTCCGCCCCATCCAGCTGGGGACTGCTCACCCCCAGATCGGCCAGCACCGCCAGCGCCGGCTCGCTCGGGGTGAAAGCGGCGAAGTTGGTGGCCACGGTGCGCACGCGCTCGCCGAAGGCAGCCAGGCGCTCGGCGGCGGCGGCGCGTGCGCAGGGGTCCTGGTCGAGCCCCACCACCCGCAGGCCGGGATGGGCCTGCAGCAGCAGTCCACTGTGACCGCCGCCGCCGAGGGTGCAGTCGATCAGCACGCCGCCCTCAGGCCGGCCGGCCAGCAGCTCGCCCAGCGGAGCCAGCCCCGCCAGCAGCGGCTCGGCCAGCACGGGCACGTGGTCGAAGGCGGGGGGCGCGGCCATGGCGCCATCCTGAACCTGACCGTCGTCGGTACCCGACGACTTGCGAATCACCTTGATTTTCTACCCTTCGCAGCCTGGGGTTGGCAGCCTGGGTGTGGGCCGATGGGGATGAACATCAAGAGCTCCGAAGTCCACGCCATGGCCAAGGAGCTGGCGGCCCGGCGCTCCAGCGCTACAGGCGGCTGCACTGGCCCGATCAACGCGCCGACACCGAGCTCCAGGCCGAGCTCTGTGACGAGGGCGGCCTGCCGGTTTGAAACCGATGGTGATCGACACCTCAGCTGCGCTGGCGATGCTCAAAAGTGGCACCGGAGGCATCCGCATTCGTGGACTGCCGGAGACAGCCCGGTGCCAAGCGGCTCTCCACGGCCACCCTCGTGGAGAGCCGGGTCGTGGTGCCGCGGCAACTCGGGGAAGCCGGGCAAGCGCAGCCGGATCTGCTGCTGGCCATGGCGGCGATCACGGCGCTCCCCCCTGGAGGAGCTGCACGTGCGCTGGGCCGTGGTGGGCTGGCGACGCTGCGGCAAGGGGAACCACCCGGCGGCACTCGACCTCCGCGATTGCTTCACCTACGGCCTGGCCATGGCGCTTGATCTGCCCCTGCTGTTCAGGGGCGACGACTTCGCCGCCACCGACCTTCGGCGGGCCCTGCCTACCTAAGATCCGCCCATCGCTCTGCACCCACGGCCCCATGACGCAGCTGGAGACGCGCACGGAGCCGATGGTGGTGAACTTCGGGCCCCATCACCCCTCGATGCACGGGGTGCTGCGGCTGGTGGTGACCCTCGACGGCGAGGACGTTGTGGACTGCGAGCCGGTGATCGGCTACCTGCACCGCGGCATGGAGAAGATCGCCGAGAACCGCACGAACGTGATGTTCGTGCCCTACGTGAGCCGCATGGACTACGCGGCGGGCATGTTCTACGAGGCGATCGTGGTGAACGCCCCCGAGCGGCTGGCCGATGTGCCGGTGCCGAAGCGGGCCAGCTACATCCGCGTGCTGATGCTGGAGCTCAACCGCATCGCCAACCACCTGCTCTGGCTGGGCCCCTTCCTGGCCGACGTGGGCGCCCAGACGCCGTTCTTCTACATCTTCCGTGAGCGGGAGATGATCTACGACCTCTGGGAGGCGGCCACGGGCCAGCGGCTGATCAACAACAACTACTTCCGCATCGGCGGGGTGGCGGCCGACCTGCCCTACGGCTGGCTGGAGAAGTGTCTCGACTTCTGCGATTGGTTCGGCCCCAAGATCGATGAATACGAGAAGCTGATCACCAACAACCCGATCTTCCGCCGGCGGATCGAGGGCCTTGGCACGATCAGCCGGGAGCAGGCGATCAACTGGAGCCTGTCGGGGCCGATGCTGCGCGCCTCCGGCGTGCCCTGGGATCTGCGCAAGGTGGATCACTACGAGTGCTACGACGACTTCGACTGGGCCGTTGCCTGGGACAAGGAGGGCGACTGCTACGCCCGCTACCGGGTGCGCATTCAGGAGATGCGCGAGTCGCTGAAGATCCTCAAACAGGCCTGCACGATGATCCCCGGCGGCTCCACCGAAAACCTGGAGGCCCGGCGGATGGCGGAGGGGAAAGGCGGAGAATCCGCCGGCTTCGACTATCAATACGTGGCCAAGAAGGTGGCGCCCACCTTCAAGATTCCTGAGGGCGAGCTCTACACCCGCCTGGAATCGGGCAAGGGCGAGATCGGTGTGTTCATCCAGGGCAACAACGACGTCACCCCCTGGCGGTTCAAGATCCGCGCGGCCGACCAGAACAACCTGCAGATCCTGCCCCACATCCTCAAGGGCCACAAAGTGGCTGACATCATGGCGATCCTCGGCTCGATCGACGTGATCATGGGCTCGGTGGACCGCTGACTCGCCCACCTGGCCTGCTGCAACCCTGAACCGCTTCCTGCGCCGGCTTCAGCACGCGGGTTTTCTTTTACCCGCCGCCCTCACCGGCTACCTGTGGCTGAAGGGGGGCCATCCCGGACTTCCAGGCTGGGGGTGCCCGCTGCGGGCCCTCACCGGCATCCCCTGTCCCACCTGCTTTCTCACCCGGGCCACCGCACTGGCCCTGCGCGGCGATCTGGGCACCGCGCTCCACTGGCACGCCTTCGGGCCGCTGGCGGCCGCGGCCCTGGTGGGCTGGTCGATTCTGGCGCTGCGGCAGCGACGGCTGGTGCCCCGGCAGCTGCCCGCCTGGCCGCTGGCGGCGGCGGCCGTGGGCCTGGTGGGCTACTGGGGGGCGCGCATCGCCCTGAGCCAGCTGCTGGGCTGGACCAGCTTCCCGGAGCCCTAACGCAGCAGCCCGTAGTGGTAGGCGGCGTTCTGCAGGAAGAAGCCGCTCACCGGTACCGCCAGCAGCGCCCCGAGGCCGCAGGTGCACACCGACACCACCAGCACCACCAGCCAGGTGAGGATCTCGATGCCCACGAAGGTGCGGCCCCTGGGCGTGCCGTAGCAGGCGGCGAAAGCGGCGGTGAAGCAGTCCTGGATCGGCCGCTCGCCGGTGAAGATCAGGTTCACGTACACCGGTGTGACCAGGGCCACTGCAATGCCGGGCAGCACGCACAGCACGATCCCCGCCGCGGTGGCCAGGGTGAACAGCAGCCCGGCCAGCAGGTAGCGCCAGGGGCGGGCGAGCAGCACGGCGAAGGCCTCCTGCACGGTGATCACCGCACCGCTGGCGTAGTGCAGCGCCGGCACCGCCGTGAGCAGCACCCCCACCAGGCTGGAGATCAGGGAGAAGGGCAGCTGCCCCAGCTGGCCGAACAGGGAGGCGGCGGCGGTGGCCTCCTCACTGGCGGACTCCCACCCCGAGACGCCCAGGGTGCCGAAGGCGATCAGCAGGTAGACCGCCACGCCCAGGCCGCTGATCACGGCCGTGGCGACCCAGATCAGAAGGATCGTGGGGACATGGGCCAGGAAGGCTTCCCAGCTGCGGCTGACGCTTGGGGGCTCATAGGCGGCGGGGGCGGCCAAGGGCGGGACGGCGGCTGCCGGGCATGGTGCCAGAGCCACTGCGGTGGGTCCGGGCATCCGTGACACCATGGCGCCATGGACTCCACCGGCTGGCTGCTGCTGGCGCGCAGTGTGCGCTTCGGCGACACCGACGCCGCCGGGGTGATGCACTTTCACCAGCTGCTGCGCTGGTGCCACGAGGGCTATGAGGAGAGCCTGGAGCGCTTCGGGCTGGCGGCTGCCGAGATCTTTCCCACCCCCGGCCGCACGCCGGCGGTGGCCCTGCCGATCGTGCACTGCCAGGCCAGCTACCTGGCGCCGCTGGTGTGCGGCGACCCACTGCTGATTCAGCTGCAGCCCCGACGCCTGGATCCCGGCAGCTTCGAGCTGCGCTACACCTTCCACAGCGGTGAGCGGGAAGCGGCCCAGGCCCTCACCCGCCATCTGGCGATCGAGACGGCCAGCCGGCGCCCCTGTCCCCTGCCAGCCGGTATCCAGCGCTGGCTGGAGGCCTCGGCCATGGGGCGGGGGATTCAGCCGCTCTGAGGATTCTCGCCCAATTCAGGGACGGCGTACCACGAAGAACAGGGCTGCCAGCTGCAGCGGCAGCAGGGCCGCCATCACCGCCGCCAAGGGGAGTTGGAACCCTTCATGAGGGACTTCCGCCATCGCCCCCACACTCAGCAGCGCCGCCCCCACCAGCACCAGCAAGGGCCAGCGCCCCCGACGCAGCATCAAGGCGAATGTCGGGGGGCCGAAGGCATCCTCATCAGAACCAGGGTTTCTCGGCATCGAGGTACATGGTCTCGAACTCCTCGTTGGTCTTGGTGAGATAGATGATCCCCTCGATCAGGCCAATCACGCCCATCACGAAACTGGCCACACCACAGGTCACCACACCCCCGGCCAGCGAAACCACCAGCATGATGATCGCCGGCTTGGTATAGCCGAGGATGAACTTGTGCACGCCGAAGGCACCCAGGAAGATCCCGGTGAGACCCGCCGCCAGTTTCTTATTGCTGACTTCGCTATCGCTGAAGGTGCTCATCGGCGCGGCTGGTGGCATCGGCGTGACCTGCTTCTAGCGCCTGCAGTCGGCGCCGCCAACGGCCCCGTTGCCATTTCCCCAGGGGTGACGGCGCCAGATCCGGGCACAGCAGCCAGCGCCGCGGCCGCTCCGCCGCGGCCCAGCCGGCGCAGAGCTGCTCCAGTCGCGCCAGAAGTGCCGCGCCGTCAGCCCCCCCAGTCGGCCGCACCAGCGCCACCAGCCGCTGGCCCCACTCGCGGTCGTGCTCGGCCAGCAGCAACACCGCCTGCAGCGGCAGGCGCGCTGCCGCTGCAGCAGCCATCAGCCGCTGCTCCAGCTGTTCGGGAAACACGGTTTCGCCGCCGCTGTGGATGGCACCATCCAACCGGCCCAGCAGCTCCAGCCCCGCCGCTGTCAACAGGCCGGCGTCGCCGCTGCGCCACCAACCGTCCGGGTCCAGGGGCAGGGAATGCAGCTCCCCCGCCTCCAGCCAGCCGGGGCTGAGCCGAGCACTGCGCAGCTCCACCGCACCGCTGCGGTCCCGGCAGCGAAGCTCCACGCCGGGCAGGGGCGGGCCGCAGCCAACTGCGCCGTCCAGAAAGCGCTGTGGTGGCAGCGCCGTGACCATGGCGGCCGTTTCCGTGGCTCCGTAGCAGGGGGCCAGACGCAGGCCGACGGCCCGGGCCCGCCCGGCCAGCTCGGCCGACAGGGGTGCCCCTCCCACCCAGATCAGCGCCAGGCGGCGCAGCCAGGCCGCAGCGGCCGGCTCAGCCATGAGGCGCTGCAGCTGGGTGGGCACCAGCGAGA
>JBFLKL010000015.1:0-14750 GCA_040883175.1 Synechococcaceae cyanobacterium
CGAGAAGGAGCTCGCCATCCTCAAGGGCCGCGTCGACGGCCTCGAGGCCAAGGTGGGCGAGCTGGAGGCCAACCAGTTCTCCACCACCACCAGGCTGGAGGGTCTGGCCACCTTTGTCGTGGGCGGGGTGAACAGCAGCCCTCTCGGCGAGGAGGTGACGTTCAACCACGACGTGCAGCTTGCTCTGAACACCAGCTTCACCGGCAAGGATCTGCTGGTGACCATCCTGCGCGCCGGCAACTTCGGCGACAGTGCCTTCGGCAACGGCCTGGCCACGCTGGAGACCGCCTTCCAGGAGGACAGCGGAGCCGGTTCACTGGGGATCGACAAGCTCTACTACCAGTTCCCCATCGGTGAGAGCTTCACGGCCACGATCGGCGGCCGCGTGGGCCAGGAGGACATGCTGGCGATCTGGCCCAGCGCCTATCCCTCGGATACCGTCCTCGATCTGCTCACCCTCAACGGGGCGCCCCTCGCCTACAACAAGAATCTCGGGCCTGGCTTCGGGCTGTGGTGGGAGCACAACGGCTTCGCCGTGAGCGCCAACTACGTCGCCGCCAACGGCGCCGACGCAGGCCAGGGGCTGTTCAACAGCCGGTCGGGCGGCACCGCCACCGTGCAGGTGGGCTACGGCGGGGAGCGATGGGGGGTGGCCGCCATCTACAGCCAGATCGACGGGGGTGTGGGGGTCCCCGGTGCCACACCGCTGGTGGCCGAGGCCATCGAGACCGGTGGCGACACCAGCGCCCTCGGCCTCAGCGGCTTCTGGCAACCCGCGCAGAGCGGCCTTGTTCCCTCCATCAGCGCCGGTTACGGCTACGCCAGCATCGACTCCGGACCCGTGACCGACAGCCAGTCCTGGTTTGTGGGTCTGCAATGGGAGGACGCCTTTCTGCAGGGCAACGCCTTCGGGATTGCCGTGGGCCAGCCCGGATTCGCCACGTCCACCGGCCGGGGCGTGAGCACGGATCCGGATGTGGTGGCGCTGGAAGCCTGGTACAAGTGGCAGGTGACGGACGCCATCTCCGTGACCCCCGCGGTCTTCTACATCTCCGATGCCGAGGGCCGGAGCAGCAGCGATCAGTTCGGTGCCCTGCTGAAGACCAGCTTCAGGTTCTAGGGAGCCAGTCGCTCGATGATCCACGTCCTCTCCTCCTCTCCCCGGCCCGGCTCCACGCGGCGATAGCGGAAGCGGTCGTGCAGCCGGTTCTCCCGGCCCTGCCAGAACTCCACTTCCGTCGGCACCACCCGGAAGCCCCCCCAGGCCTCGGGCAGGGGCACCTCGCCGTTGGCGAAGCGGCGCTTGATCTCCTCCCACTTCATCTCCAGGATGCGGCGGGAGCTGATCACCCGGCTCTGCTGCGACACCCAGGCCCCCACCCGGCTGCCGAAGGGCCTGGAGCTGAAATAGGCCAGGGATTCGGCGCTGCTGATGCGTTCCGCAGGCCCCAGGATGGCCACCTGCCGCTCCAGGCCGTACCACGGAAACAGGAGGCTCACCTGGGGCTGGGCTGCGATCTCGCGGGCCTTGCGGCTGCCGTAGTTGGTGAAGAACACGAAGCCGCGCTGGTCGTAGGCCTTCAGCAGCACGGTGCGGGTGCTGGGACGCTGGCCGTCGCAGGTGCCCAGCACCATGGCGTTGGGCTCCAGCAGCCGGGCCGCGGTGGCCTGCTCGAACCAGAGGCGGAACTGGGCCACCGGATCGGCCTTGAGGTCGGCCCGCTGCAGCCCTGCCCGGCTGTACTCGCGGCGCAGGGCCGCCACATCCACCGCACCCGGGGCCGTCATGGTGATTCCGCTGCAGGCAGCCAATGCCCCCACACTCTGGCGGGGTGCCGCGAGCGGGCAAGAATGCCGTTGAGTGTTTGCGCCCAGACGCCGCCGCGATGAGCCACCTGCGCGACATCATGCAGAAACTCGGCCAGCGCCATGCCGCCGGCGCCGACACCGCGGCGGAGATCAAACCCACCGGCGGCGCCGAACTGGAGAAGCACCGCCGCGACTACCGCCAGCGGCTCAGGGGCTGCACAGCGGCGATGCTGCGCTACGAATGGACCTGGCTGCACCAGCATCTCGAGGATCTGGAACTGTGCGGCACCACCCCGGAGATGCTCCGGGTCACCGGCGGGCGGCAGCACCTCGACCTGCTGCTGGCTGAGGCGCGCGCCTACCTGGGCGAGCTGGAGGAGGAGTTCCGGGGCCGCGGACTGGTGCCGGCGCGCGAGGCCCTCAGCGTGCTCAGCGGCGAGCACGCCTGGGACGTGAGCAACGAGACCATCCGCGCCCAGTGGGGCTTCGACGCCGGGGACGCCTAGCGGGCCAGGGCCAGCATCAGCAGCAGGCCGGCGCTGAACCAGCCGAAGCTGAGGGCCGCCGAGCGCAGGCTGCTGCCGGCCTTGATCTCAGGCACCAGGTCGGAAGCGGCGATGTAGAGGAAGTTGCCGCTGGCGAACAGCACCAGACCGGCCACCGACAGGGTCTGGGAGAGCACCCAGGCGAGCACGGCGCCGAGCGGGAAGGTGAGGGCGGAGATCACGTTCCAGCGCAGGGCTGAGCGGGCCTGCCAGCCGCTGTGTACCAGGATGGCGAAATCGCCCAGTTCCTGGGGCACCTCGTGGGCCACGGCGGCGAACCAGGCCGCCACGCCCGCGGCGGGATTCATCAGGAAGGTGCTGGCAATGCCCAGGCCACCGATGAAGTTGTGGAGGGCATCGCCGAGCAGGATCAGCACCGCCACCGGCGCCCTGGGCCGCTCCGCGCCGCGGTGGGAGTGGTGCCAGTGCAGAAACTGCTCGAGGGCCAGGAACGCCGTGAATCCGGCGGCGATGTAGAAGCCGCCGCGGCGCGGCTCCATCGCCGCCATCCCCTCCGGCAGCATGTGAAACAGGGCACCGCCGAGCAGTGATCCCGCCGCCAGCGACACCAGCGGCAGCAGCAGCTGTTCCAGCCGCCTGGGGGGCAGCAGCAATGTGATGGCGCCCACCATCGCCACCAGACTCATCAGCAGCCCGCCCACCAGGATCCAGACGAGGCTGCTCAGCTCTGCCACCAGGTCCAGGCCTGTTGGTTGATCAGCAGACCGATCAGGGTGAGTGCCCCCATCAGGATCACCTGATCCGTGCGGGAATCGGGAATGCGGATGTCGGCCACCAGGTGCATCAGGTTGGTGAGCGTGTAGACCACGCTGAACCAGAACTGAGCGGCGCGCCACGGCGGCGTCGCACTCCAGCCGGCGGGATCGGCGATCGCGTGGATCGCCACCAGCATGGCCAGCACGGGCAGCAGGAAGTAGAAGAGCATCGCCAGGAAGATGCGCGGCACCCGGCTGGGGGCCACCTGGCTCTTGATCTCCACCGACAGACCGTGGAAGAGGGGCATCAGCCCCAGCTCCACATGGAACAGCATCACCAGCAGCCAGGCGGCCCAGAGCCCGGCCAGCAGCACGGGATGGGAGCTCGTCGTGGCATCAGTCATCCAGGCAGCTCCTCAGTTCGGCATCGTCACGAACTCCTCGGCCACCGAGGGGTGCAGGGCCATGGTGCGGTCGAAGTCGGCCTTGGTGGCGCCCATGCCGATGGCGATGGCCGCCATCTGAATGATCTCTGCGGCGTGCTCGCCCACCATGTGGCAGCCCAGCACCCGATCGCTGCCCGTCTCCACCACCAGCTTGAGCAGCACCCGCGGCCCCCGGGCCGGCAGGGCCTGGCTCATCGGCCGGAAACGCGCCCGGTGCACGCGGATCGCGTCGGCACCGTGGCGCTCGATCGCCTGCTCCTCGGTGAGCCCCACGCCCGCCAGCTCCGGCTGGCTGAACACGGCGCTGGCCACCAGCTCATGGTTCACCTGCCGGGGCCGGCGGCCGTAGACGCTGTCGGCGAAGGCCCGGCCCTCATCCACCGCCACCGGGGTGAGATTCACCCGGTCGGTCACATCGCCCACCGCGTAGATGGTGGGCACGTTGGTGCGCTGATCGGCATCCACCGGGATGCGACAACCCTCCACGGCCACGCCGGCGGCCTCCAGGTTGAGGCCCCTGAGAAACGGGCGACGGCCCGTGGCCAGCAGCACACCACCGCAGGGGAGCTGCTCGCCGCTCTGGGTGGTGACGGTGTATTCCCCCGGGGCGCACTGACCGGTGATGGCGGCGGGGGAATGGGCGAAGCGGATCTCGATGCCCGCCTCCTGCATCGCCTCCTGCACCGCCAGGCTCGCTTCCCGATCGAAGCCCCGCAGCAGGTGATCGCCGCGCACCAGCTGGGTCACGGCCACGCCCAGGCCGTTGAGGATGCCGGCGAATTCGCAGGCGATGAAACCCGCCCCCACCACCACCACGGCGTCGGGCAGGCTCTCGAGCAGGAACAGGTCGTCGCTCACCCAGCCCAGATCCGCGCCGGGGATATCCGGGCGATGGGGACGCCCGCCCACAGCGATCAGGATGCGCTCGGCGCGCAGCTCCCGCTCGGATCCATCGGCCTGGCTCACCACCACCCCGTTGGCATCGGCGAAGCGACCCCAGCCCGGCACCAGCTCCACGCCGGCGCTCTCCAGCAGACCGATGTGCAGCTGGTTGAGCCGATCCACCTCGCCCCGCACATGCGCCAGCAGCGTTGACGGATCGGGCTGCACCGGCGGCACCGGCCAGCCGTAGCTGGGGGCATCCGCCAGCAGATGGGCATAGGCCGAGCCGTACACCAACAGCTTCTTGGGCACGCAGCCGCGAATCACGCAGGTGCCCCCCACCCGATCGCCCTCCACGATCGCCACCCGGGCGCCATGGGACGCAGCACGCTTGGCGGCCGCCAGGCCACCGGATCCGGCGCCCAGCACGATCAGATCAAAGCTCTCGGTCATCAGGAGGGGGATGCGGGAAACCTGGCGCCTTCCAGCCTGGCGCCCCGGAGGTTCGCACCCACCAGGCGCGTGTCGCGCAGGTCGCAGCCGCGCAGGTCGGCATCCTGGAGATCCACCCCGCTGAGGTCGGCGCCGTAGAGACAGCAGCCGCGCAGATCGGAGCCCCGCAGCTGGGCGCCCCGCAGCTGGGCGAAACTGAGGTCGGCCCGCTGGAAGTCAGCCCCGCCCAGGTCGGTGAGCTGATCGAGACCCGAGCGGAAGTCGGCCTCCACCAGCCGGGCATCACACCAGCGGCTGCCGGCCGCCAGCACGCCGCGCAGACAGGTGCGATGCAGCAGGGCCGCGGAGAAGTCGGCCTGCTGGAGGCGCGAGCCTGAGAGATCCGCCTCGTGCCACTGGGATTCGCGCGCCTGCAGGCCGGAGAGATCGGCACCCCAGAGCAGAGCCTGCTGAAAGCAGCAGCCCTCAACCCGGGCATGGCGCAGGCTGGCGCGACCGAAGCGCGCCTCCTTGAAGCAGCTGTCCTGCAGTTCGCAGCCCGACAGATCGAGATCCACCCCGTCGAGGTCACCGAGCCGCAGCCCGCGGAAACGCTGGCGGCCGGCCGCCAGGGCGGCACGCAACTCCTCGAGATTGGCCGGAAGCGACTCGATCACGCCTACAGGATGGCGGCCAGGGCATCGAGCTGCTGCCGCCGGGCGGCCAGCAGCTGCTTCTCGGCCTGGGCCATCAGCCGGAACACCCCCTTGTCAATCACCTCGTAGAACACCAGGCTGCCCTCCGGCCGGCGCTTCACCACACCGGCGATGGTGAGCAGCTTGAGGTGCTTCGACACCAGGGCCTGACTGAGCCCGGTGCGCTCCACCACGGCGGTGACGTTCAGGGGACCCTGACGCAGGGAATCGAGCACCGCCAGGCGGTTGGGCTCGGAGAACACCTTGAAATACTCGGCCAGGGCATCCATGGGCAAGAGGGGAGGCGGGGGAAGGGGAGCTGAGGGCTTGCGGAGGGGGCTCTCCGGTCAGTTTAACCACCTGCCACTGTCAGGACATCACAGTTCCGCAGTCTCCTGTCAGCACGTTTTCACTGTTGGGCGTCAATGCTGCCTTGCTGTATCACGCTGCTGTTGTACCACTAGATTGCCGGCTGAATTGCCGGCTGAATGCCCGGCAGCGGATCCCGTGAACCCGTTGCCACCGAGGCCGTTGCCAGCGACGCCGTTACCACCGAACGCGACGGCCGTGGCAGGACGGCGGCCCGGGCGGCCCACACGCCAGGGCAGATCCCCCTCCATCTCGATCTGGATCGAAAAACTGAGCACCGTGCGCACGATCACCAGCAACCCCAGGGCCAGCACGCTGGAGATCGTCAGGCTGAGCGACACCGTGCGCATCAGGTCGGCCGCGATCAGCACCTCCAGTGCCAGCAGCAGGGCCTTGCCGAAGGTGCGGCGCGCCACCAGATAGGAGGCCTTGCCACCGGCGATCCGGCCCACGTGGATCGCCCGGCCCACGGTCACCAGTGTGCCGAGCACGAGCACCACGACACACAGCACATCGAAGAACTCGGCGAGCGCCCCGACCCTCTCCAGCGACGTGTTCACTGCCATGCGCCATGGCGACCACACCGCTTCTAGCCAGAGCGCGCCGGAGCACCAGCCCAGGTGTTGAGCCGGTGACGAACCCGCCTGGTATCACGCTGACGTTATAACGCTGTATCCTGTTCAGGTCGCCGCCAGGTCCAGCGCCCCGGCGCGCCGGCACAGCACCTGGCACCACGCCTGAACGTCGTCCCGCACCCCTGCCATGACCGCCACTCCCGCAGCCCCGCACCTGCGCGAAGACCTGCTCACGCCGCGCTTCTACACCACGGAGATCGAGAAGGCGGCCCGCACCCCGATCGAGGGGCAACGGGCCGAGTTCGAGGCCATGCTCGGCGAGATGAAGGCCGACTACAACCGCGACCACTTCGACCGCAAGGCCCCGCTGGACCGGCTCAAGCACCTCTCCCCCGAGGAGAAGGAGGCCTACGAGAGCTATCTGGTGCGCTCCTGCGTGTCGGAGTTCTCCGGCTTCCTGTTGTTCAAGGAGCTCTCCCGCCGGCTGATCAGGGCCGGCCGGCCGGAACTGGGCGAGCTGTTCCAGCTGATGGCACGGGATGAGGCCCGCCATGCCGGCTTTCTCAACCGTGCCCTGGTGGCCGAGGGGATCGAGATCGACCTGCCGAAACTGAGCACCAAGCGGCCGATCACCTGGTTCCCGCTGAGCTGGGTGCTCTATTCGGTGTATCTCTCCGAGAAGATCGGCTACTGGCGCTACATCCTCATCGACCGGCACCTCAAGGCCAACCCCGACAACAGCTTCGCGCCGCTGTTCGACTTCTTCGAGCCCTGGTGCCAGGACGAGAACCGCCACGGCGACATCTTCAACATGCTGATCCGCTGCTGGCCCGGCCTGCGCCGCGGCCTGCGCGGCAAGCTGCTGAGCCGCTTCTTCCTCTGGAGCGTGTTTCTCACCCACAGCCTGACGGTGTGTGAGCGCGGCAACTTCTACCGGATCCTGGGGATGGATCCGAATCTGTTCGACGCCGAGGTGATGCGCCAGACCAATCGCACCGCACGCCGGGCCTTCCCGGCCGTGTTCGATCTGGAGAACAGCGCCTTCATCAGCCTGCGTGACCGGATCGTGGACAGCTTCCGCGAGCTCCGGCAGGCCAGCGGTGTGCGCAAGCTGGGCCTGCAGCTGCGCTTCGGGACGCTGCTGCTGCGTCAGTTCTGCCAGCCGATGGTGGCCACCGGCGTGGAGGGCGGTGGGACGGCCGATGCGAATCTGCAGCAGGCGGTGGCATGAGCGGCGCCACCTCAGCCGCGCCGGCTACGCACGCATCAACGGCATCGTGATCGTGGGTGAGGGCATGGCGGACCGCCACTTCCGCCGGCTGGCGGTCCTGCTGCCGGACCAGCGCCGCGAGCTGCTGCGTCTCGGCGCCATGGAGGGCCGGCACGCCGCCGACTTCGCCGGCTGCGGTCGTCAGCTGGAGGTGCGGCCCGACAACGCCCTGGCCCGCCGCCTGCTGGAACCCCTGCACCAGCAGTTCCTGGAGGCGGAACGCCAGGGCGACCTGGTGAGCTGCCGGGTGATCCAGTGCCTGATCATCGAGTGCTTCGCGGTGGCGGCCTACCGGCTCTACCTGCCTGTGGCCGATGCCTACGCCCAGCCGATCACCAAGGCGGTGATCGCCGACGAAGCCGAGCATCTCAACTTCGGCGAGCAGTGGCTGCGGCCGCGCTTCCAGGCCGTGGCCGCTCAGGTGGAGGCCTGCGCCGCGCGGGCCCTGCCGGTGGCGCTGGCCATGCTCACGCACCTGGCCGAAGATCTGCGCACGATCGGCATCGATCCCCAGGAGCTGGTGGCGGAGTTCGCGGTGGAGTTCCAGGCCTCGCTGCAGGCGATCGGCTACGGCGAGGCGGAGGCGCGTCAGCTGGTGACGCGCCTCACGGCGAGGGCCCTCAGCTGAGGCAGGGCAGCGGGGCCCGCGGCGGCAGGGCCCCGGCCTCGGCATCGAGCCAGGCGGTGGTCAGACGGGCCTGGCACGCCCGCCCTCCAGAGCGCCCACCGAAGCGCAGCTGCAGCCAGGTGAACACCGAGGGCGTGGTGACGACCACCGCCTCCAGCCCCTCGCCAAGCCCCAGATCGGCCACCAGTCGCGGCGGCAGATACCAGATGGCACCGGTGCTGTCCTGGCGCTCGCGGCGCTCGCTGATCAGTTCGCGCAGCTGGCCGTCGCCGCTGAGATCCCCGGCGGGGGCCAGCAGCAGGTGCAACTCCTGGGCAGCGTCGGCAGGGAAGCGGGAGGGAGAGGGGGCGAGCGGGGAAACCTGGGGCATGCGCTGCGGGTTGCTACGAATCTGCAACCATGGAACTGCGGCACAACAGTAGCGTTATAGCGTTCGTTGCGTAGCCACCCCACACACGCTGTGACCGTCACCCCGTCCATCTCCGACCACGCCACAAGCACCGATGCCCAGCTGCGCCGGGGGTTCGGGCCACGGGTGCGCAAGCTGCACGCGCGCATCGGCAAGGCACACCACCAGGCGGAGGGCATGACCTTCTCCAGGTCTCTGCTGGCCGGTGAGGCCACCCCTCTGCAGCTGGCGGCCCTGCTGCGGGCCCTTGTGCCGGCCTACCGCTTCATCGAGGAGCAGGCACCCGCCGCCGCCGCCCAGCTGGGCTCTACCGATCTGCCCTGGCGGAGCCTGGCCCGCAGCACCGCCCTGGAGCACGACGTGGCCACGCTGCAGGCCCTGCCCGCCACGCCGGCCTCGGCGGCCGCTGCGGTGTGGCTCGAACAACTGCGGGTGCTGGCCCGGCAGGCGCCGCACCGGCTGATGGCCCATGTCTACGTGCGCTACGGCGGCGATCTCTCCGGCGGACAGCAGCTGGCCCAGCAGGCCGGCGCGATCCTGGAGCGCAACGGCCTGCCCCGCCCCAGCTTCTGGCTGTTCGAGCGACCCCTGATCGAACTCAAGGCGGCCCTGCACGACGGCTTCGAGCAACTGCAGCTCAGCGACAGCGAGGAGGAGGAGCTGCTGGAGGAAGCGGAAGCGGCCTTCCACGCCACCCAGGCCCTGCTGGCCGAGCTGGCCGCGCTGGCCTGAACCCCGGAGCCTCGCCGCTGCCCCCCCGCATCCAGCAGCCCAGCGCTGCCGCACCGCTCACCCCCGCGCCCGTTGATGACCGCCACCGCCCTCAGCCCAGCCCCCAGTCCGATCGAGCTGCTGCTCAAGTACGACAGGCCCGTTCCCCGCTACACCAGCTACCCCACGGCCGCCGCCTTCACGGACGCTGTGGGGGAATCCCAGCTGCGCGCCCAGCTGGGCCAGCCCAGCTCGGAAGCGCTGTCGCTCTATGTGCACGTGCCCTTCTGCCGCCACGCCTGCTGGTACTGCGGCTGCAACCGGGTCACCACCCAGCTGGGCTCGAAGGTGGTGGCGCCCTACCTCGACACCCTGGCGCGGGAGCTGGAGCTGGTGGCCGAGGCCATGCCCCAGCGCCGCCGCCTGGCCCAGCTGCACTGGGGCGGCGGCACCCCCAACTACCTCAACGCTGGGGAACGCGCCCTGCTCTGGCAGCTGATCGAGCGCCACTTCGACCTGGACAGCGATCTGGAGGCCTCGATCGAGGTGAATCCGGAATTCCTCAGCCGCGACCAGGCGCTGCAGCTGCGCGAGCTGGGTTTCAACCGCATCAGCTTCGGCATCCAGGACGCCAATCCGGAGGTGCAGCGGGCGGTGAACCGGGTGGTGGCGGTGGAGCAGTTGCGCCAGTCGATGCAATGGCTGCGGGAAGCCGCCTTCGACAGCGTCAATGTGGATCTGATCTGCGGGCTGCCCCTGCAGACGCCGGAACGCTTCGACACCACCCTGGCGCTGGTGCAGGAGCTGCGGCCCGACCGCATCTCCCTGTTCTCCTTCGCCTACCTGCCGGAGCAGCTGCCGATGCAGCGCAAGATCGCCGCCACCGATCTGCCCAGCCAGCGGGAACGGATCACGATGCTGGAGAACGCCAACCGTCAGCTCACCGGCCACGGCTACGACGCAATCGGCATGGATCACTACGCCCTCAGCGGCGATGCCCTGGCGGTGGCGGCCCGCGAGGGTCGGTTGCACCGCAACTTCCAGGGCTACACCACCGGCGGTGAGCTGGAGCTGCTGGGCGTGGGCCCCACGGCCATCAGCCAGTACACCCACCTCACCAGCCAGAACGAGCGCAACCTGAGGCACTGGGCCGCGGCCGTGGCCGCCGGCCGGCTGCCGGTGGAGCGGGGCCTTGAGGTGCGGGATGCGGAGGTGCTGGAGCGCCGCGGCCTGATCAAGGAGGTGATGTGTCACTTCCAGGTGGAGCTCGAGCTGAGCCGCTTCAGCCGCGAATGGGACGATCTCCAGGCCCTGGCCGAGGACGGGCTGGTGGAGCTGAGCCAGCGGGATGGGCTGGGCCGGGTGCGGGTGACCACCGAGGGGCGCTGGCTGATCCGCACCATCGCCGCGGTGTTCGACCCTCAGCAACGCCGCCGGGCCAGTGGTTCAAGGCTGGTGTGAGGCCGGCGAAGACGGCATTGCCCCCATGCGGGGAGTCGAATCACCCCGTTGCTGCTGCGTCAATTCACGGCATCAGCACGGTGGCGGGCAGAGGTTGGACTGCTTGATCCTCGAAGACCAGGGGCGTCTCGCCGACCTGCTGAAGCAGGATGCCGATCGGATTCCAGGTCTGTCGGTGCTGGGCGTGGCCCGCAGCGTCGAGGAGGGCAACCACCTCTGCCGGCAGCACCAGCCGGATCTGCTGCTGATGGACCTGCTGCTTCCCGACGGTCAGGGGGTGGTGGACAAGGGCACCGCCATCGACAGCCTGCGTGTCATCCTCGAGCGGGACGTTCGCCAGGAGAGGAGGGGATCAATTCTCATCTGTTGTCACGCCCACCTCGGATCACGCGCTCATCATCATGCTGGACTCCAGGTGCCCGTTGTCAACGACATAGGCGGCCTCGACAATGACGTCGGCAGGCGCTGATCTGATCGTCGCCAAACACAGCATGTCCCGCCTGCGGATGGCCGCGGGCCTGCAGATCTGAGAACCGCCTGAGCGGGTCCAGCGCAGATCAGTATCCACCCCACGGACGCCTGAACCCTGTCGACCCCGCATCCTCCAGCCCGGCCGCTGCGGCGCTCCAGCACTCTGCGCACGACTGATCAGCCCCACCTGAAATGGAGACAGCAGACAGGCATCGATGATCCGTTCAGTGAGTAGCTCAAGAGGATTCGCACAGGAATGGGATTCGCACGGAGGATCGAAGATCCAGCTGAGAATTTCCCGTTGCTGCAGACCTCGTGATGTCCAGAATGGGGCATGCGACCTCAGAGGCTTGCTGCCGCGGAAGCGGTAGTCAAAGCACCAGACGGGCACGACGCATGACCGTGCTCTGCTTCGCATTGACAACGTAGGCCGCGCGCGATGGGAGCCCGACATCCAGAGCATTGCTCCAGAGCATTGCATCGAGCGCCTCGAGATGCTCCTGATCAACTACAAGCCTCAGTCTTTATCATAGAAAGCCAGCTTTCTGCGCAGACCGAACAACCGGGCTTGCCTCTGAATACACAGACTGCCACAGAGATGGCGACCTGATCCATCCGCAAGCAGATACACCTAGGCGCATTAACTATCATCGCATCCTTCCCACCGCATCTGCGGTAGTGGAGATAGGGATCCACACACAGGAGATACGTCATCAAGGGAATGCAAGACCTCCAGCAAACCCGGAGACTGGAGGGCGTCCACCTCAAGAGGTCCACCATGCAGCCCTCCGCGCTTACCTCGAGCCGTCCTCCGGCTCTGGGGCCAAATCCTGGCCGATGCAGGCCGGCGCTGGGAAGGCATCCGGCCGATCGATCGCTCCGGCATCTCAGGCCGGCTCCGAAAGCACTGAAGCTGGGTTGAACTCGAGCTCTCGAAAGTCGCGCAGCTCAAGCGCCTCCAATTGACGCAAGCCATAAAAAAAGTCCGCTTCTCAGAAGGGAGCGGACTTGTTGACGGAGCGAAGCTAGTGGAGAATCCGATGCTGAACTTATTTCGGGCTCGGGGCGAAGTCTGGATAGGCCTCCATACCATGTTCACCGATGTCGAGACCAATGATCTCTTCCTCTTCGGTAACGCGAAGACCGTTGAAGATCGCTCCAATAACCGACCAGAGAATCCAGGAAGCAACGATTGTGGTGATTGCATAGGCAAGAATGCCCACAATCTGAATGCCTAGCTGGCCGAAACCATGGCCGGTGAGCAGTCCCTTGTCCATGTTGAAAAGGCCCACAGCGAGGGTTGCCCAGATTCCGCAGGTGCCGTGCACGGAGAAAGCGCCGACCGGGTCATCGATCTGAAGTTTGTCGATGAAAGCAACCGAGAACACCACCAGGATGCCGGCAATGAAGCCGACTACCCAGGCGGCAGGCATGGAGAACCCGTCACAACCTGCGGTCACTCCCACCAGGCCGGCGAGGATGCCGTTGATGGTCATGGTGAGGTCTGGCTTGCCTGGACGCTTGTCTGGACCCATCCCGGGGAGTTGGGATGCCAGCGTTGCTGAGATGGCACCTCCAGCAGCACCGAGGGTGGTGGTGACGGCGATGTAGGGGACTTCGGGACCCATGGACAGCCAGGAGCCCGGGTTGAAGCCATACCAGCCGATCCAGAGCACCAGGCAGCCCAGGGTGGCAATGGAGAGGTTGTGGCCAGGGATGGCGTTGGGTTTGCCCCCCACGAACTTGCCGATGCGGGGACCGAGCATGGCGGCACCCACGATGCCGGCCCAGGCACCCACGGAGTGGACAACGGTGGAACCAGCGAAATCAATGAACCCGAGGGTGCTGAGCCAGCCACCACCGGCACCGGATTCATCGGGGAAATTCCATTGCCAGCTACCCATGATCGGATAGACGAAGCCGACAAGGAGAAGCGAGAAGATCACGAATTCCGGAAATTTAATCCTCTCGGCGACAAGGCCCGAAACGATCGTGGCCGCAGTTCCGGCGAAGGCGGCCTGGAAAAGGAAGTCAACACTGGGTACCAACGAGCCTTCGGTAACCATTTCGGGTGTGACGGTTGGATCGAAGAAAATCCCACCAAACTTGAACCAACCCGAAATCACCCAATCGGCGTTGTACATCAACTTGTAGCCGATAAACCAGTAGGCCGAAACGGCAACACCAAAGACCAGAAGGTTCTTGAACAGGATGTTAACAGCGTTCTTCTGGCGACACAAGCCAGCTTCCACCATGGCGAAGCCGGCGTTCATGAAGATCACCAGAACCGCGCAGATAAACAGAAAGAAGTTGTTTATCAGAAATGCTGGAGTGAGCTCCGGCAGCTCGGCGGCATGGGCAGACAGGTTGAACACGCCCAGGCCAAAGAGGGCCACGGGCACGCAGGCAAGCCAGGTGAGGCGCGCCGAAGAAAGAGCACGAATGCGACCCAACAGAAGCGAGGGGGCATCCAACAAACTGACGTCCCTGAGGCGTTTGGGTCGCCTGGGACGGTTGAAAGCGATGGTCATGGGCAGTTCGGAAGGACGGCTGCACGAGAGCTGGATGCCCTTGCGACATCCATCGGCAGTGACAATGCGGCCTCGCAAGGCCGACTGGTGTTCGATTCGCTACAAAACCGACCCAGACCCCAGCCCTGAGGCACCGAACAGGCTGACGTGAAAGGCTTCACCTGTCAGAATTGGGTCAAGGGCAGGACAGGACTCCCACCAACCGGTGGCGGCCCTGAGCTGCAGCGGCTGCTGCCATTGCTACAGACCGCAGGGGGCATAGCCCCTAAACAAGTTCCGATTTCACTGGTATAACGTGAAACAGATTCAAGCCGTCATTCGCCCCGAAAAGCTCGACCCTGTGAAAGATGCTCTTGTGGCCATTGGCATCAATGGCCTCACGGTCACTTCGGTGCAGGGTTTCGGCCAGCAGCTTGGGCATACCGAGATGTACCGCGGGGTGAAGGTGGATGCCCGCTTTCTGTCCAAGGTGATGCTGACCACCATCGTCAACGACGAGAAAGTCGATGCCGTGATTGAGGCGATCAAGACCTCAGCCCGTACAGGCCAGGTCGGAGACGGCAAGATCGTTGTTCTCCCGGTTGAGACGACCATTCGCATCCGCACCGGCGAAAGCGGAGAGTCCACGGTGGCCTGAACCAGGAACGGCAGAAGGCCCGGGCTTCTCAGCCCGGGCCTTGTCGCATGGATCAGGAGGTGCTCGTCAGCCGACAGCGGCGGCGGCGCGATCGAAGTAGGTGCCGATCTCGCTCATCAGAGCGGAGCAGTCGCCGGGGGTGATGCCGTTGCGATCGTTGGCG
>JBFLKL010000160.1:0-14126 GCA_040883175.1 Synechococcaceae cyanobacterium
CCGCAACGTCACCTCGGTGGTGGAGGAGAAGTCCTTCAACGCCCGCCTGGGTGCCGGCGCCTCCGAGCGCGACTTCGTGGGTCACATGGAGAACATGAAACTCCCCCATCCCCACCGCATCGCCGAGGCGCTGCCGGGCAATCTGCGTTCCGGCAAGCCCAGCGAACCGCCGGCGGCCCCGGTCTGGGCGCCGGTTGCGCGCAGCTATGCCGGCCTGCCGGAGCTCACCCCGGCCTGGGTGGCGGCCCACCGCGAGGACGTGACGATTCTCGATGTGCGCTCCCGCGAGGAGCTGGAGGGGCCGGATGGGCGCGTGCCGGGCAGCGTGGCCATCCCGCTTCCCGATCTGGCCCGGCGCCAGCACGAGCTACCCGACGACCGAGCGGTGGTTGTGGTGTGCCATTCGGGTAGCCGTTCCGCTCTCGCCACCCAGCAGCTGCTCAAGGCAGGGCGCCGCGAGGTCGCCAATCTGCGCGGCGGCCTGCGCCGCTGGGCTGATGAGGGCTACCCCCTGGAGGTTCCCCAGGTGAGCTAGGGGCATTCACTCCTGGGCCGCACGTCCGTTCTTACAGCTCCTTGCTTCGACACTCCCATGACCACCACCAGCCCCATGAACCGCGCCACACACGTGTCCGCCCATTCGCTCGCCGAACAGCTCGCCAACCGCGACGTCACGGTGATCGACGTGCGTGAACCGGTGGAATACGCCTCCGGCCACATCGAGGGCAGCCTCAACATCCCCCTGGCACGCCTCTCCCAGGCCGACCTGCCCAGCGGGCCACTGGTGCTTGTCTGCCAGAGCGGCAACCGCAGCGGCCGCGCTCTGCAGGTGCTGCAGTCGCAGGGACATCCCCATCCCGTGGCCGATCTGGAGGGCGGCGTGCCGTCGTGGGAGCAGGCCGGTCTGAAGCTGCGTCGCCTCAGGAGAGCACCGCTGCCACTGATGCGCCAGGTTCAGATCGCCGCCGGTTCGCTGGTGCTGCTGGGGCTGATCCTCAATGCCACGGTGGCTCCCGCCTGGATCCTGCTCAGCTGGTTCGTGGGAGCCGGCCTGGTGTTCGCAGGGATCAGCGGCTTCTGCGGCATGGCCCGTCTGCTGGCGGCGATGCCCTGGAACCGGGTCTCCCTGTGATCGAAGCCGGCACGGCGCTGCTGCTGGGTGGCGGTGGCCTGATCGGCTTTCTGCTGGCGGTGCTCGGTGCCGGGGGCTCCATCCTGCTGCTTCCGCTTCTGGTGAGCGGGGCCGGTCTGCCCACCCGCGAGGCCGTGCCGCTGTCCCTGATCGTGGTGGGTCTGCTCGCCCTCGCCAACACACCGCCCTACCTGCGCCGCGGCTGGTTCGCACCCCGCGCCGGCCTGATGCTGGGGGTTCCGGCTCTGGCGGGCAGCTGGATCGGTGGCCGTCTGGTGAAGGCTGGCCTGATCCCCGAAGCCATGCAGCTGGCGCTGTTCACCGCGGCGGCACTGCTGGCCGCCTGGCTGCTCACCCACCGTGCCGCCATAGTGGACGGTGCTGTCACCGCCGAGCCCCGCGGCCGTGTGGGGCCGCTGGCCCTGCAGGGGGTGCTGGTGGGGCTGCTCACCGGCATCGCCGGGGTGGGCGGTGGCTTCGCCATCGTGCCGGCCCTGGTGCTGCTGGCGGGGCTGCCGATGGCCCTGGCCAGCGGCACCAGCCTGTTGCTGATCGCCGCCAACGCCCTGGTGGCTCTGGTGGCCCAGGGCCACTGGCCCGCTGAGGTGCTCAGCCTGTTGTTCCCGCTTCTGCTCGGTGGCGCCCTGGGCGGCGTTGCCGGCCAATGGGTTGCCCCCCATCTGCCTGAGCTGCGCCTGCGTCAGGGGTTCGCTGCCCTGTTGCTGGGCTCCGCCCTGCTCACCGGTGTGGAGGCATGGCGCCGCCAGAGCCCGACGTCCGGAGCATGCCCACCTGGCGCCGCCCTGATCACGTCCTCCCTGCACCGCCGCTTGCCATGACCACGACCCGTCGCTTCCGCTTCCGTCTGCAGAGCCACCACCCGGGCCCTGAGCCCAGCAGCAACGATCTGTCGGTGCAGTGGCTGAACGGAGAGGGCAGATGGGAACCGCAGGAACTGAGTCTCACCATGCCTGGCTTCCGGCTGTACCTGATCTCCCTGCTGTTGTGCCAGTACGTTTATCTGGTGGCCAATGCACGTGAACGCCAGATCCCCCTGGCGGGGGTGCAGGCAGAGTTCACAGTCACCGCCGCGCAGGACTGGATCCTGCAGAGCGTGATCGGGGACTTCCGCATGCAGCTTCATGCAGCAGAGGGGAATGCAACGGCGCCACTGGTTCCGGAATCAGATCTGGCCTACATCCAGGAACGGATGAAAGGTTGCCCTGTGTCCCGGAATCTTCAGGCTGGGGTTGAGAAGATCACGTCGGTTCGTCTCGCCTGACCAGACCGAGCAGAAAGGATCGGCGCTGCGCTGTGACGATGGCACAGAGACCGGCTTGTGCACACCGAATGGCTCGGGGGAGACTTGAACTCCCGACCTTGGGGTTATGAATCCCACGCTCTAACCAGCTGAGCTACCGAGCCGCGGTGACTGGAGTGTATCAGGCGCGTGGTGGCAGGAAGTTGAGCGGATTGACGGCGGTTCCACCGGCCGGATGGATCTCGAAGTGCAGGTGGGGACCGGTGCTGCGGCCGGTGCTGCCCATCAGGGCGATCACGGTGCCCTGGCGAACCTCCTGGCCGCTGCTCACCATCAGACGGCTGTTGTGGGCATAGAGGGACCGGCTGCCGTCGGGATGCTGGAGGGTCACCAGATAGCCGTAGCCGCCATCGTGCCAGCCGGAAAACACAACGCGACCGTGGCGGGCGGCCTTGATCGGCGTGCCGACGTTGTTGGCCAGGTCGATGCCGCGATGCATCCGGCCCCAGCGCCAGCCGTAGCCGGACGTGAACACACCGCTGGTCGGCCAGATCCAGGTGTGGGCACCACGATCGTCGAAGGGCTGCTGGGGCTGGCCAAGGTTGGGCTGGTCGGGCCAGCTCAGGCCGCCGCTGGTGCTTGGCCTCAGGCCGAGAACGGCCCGCTGCCGTACAGGTGCCGACTGCACCAGCTGAATCTCCGTTCCGGCCACGAGCCGGGCCGTGTCCAGGCCGGGATTGAAGCGGAGCAGCTCCTGCATGGTGACCCCATAGCGCTGGGCTATCTGCAGGAGAGTGTCCCCGAGTCGAACAACCCCTTTGGTCTGAACCGGCGGCGGGGAGCTGGGCGGTGGCGGTGTGCGGCGCACATCGGAGCTGTCGAGAGCGGCCACACGCTGGGCGACATGGTTCTGCTGGCCGGGGAGCACCACCCACTCACCGCGTTGGAAGCGGTGACTGGTGCCGACATCATTGAGCGTGGCCAGGGAGTGGCTCTGCAACCCGATCTGGCGGGACAGGTCGGCCACGGTCACCGGCTGACGCACCCGCATCCAGAGACGATCGGAGGAAGGCAGGGCCGCCACCAGCTCTCCAGGCGGCAGGGCCCTGCCGGGCCCGGGCAGATCGGCCTGCAGCAGGCGGTCCGGCGAGGTGAATTCCGGAAGGGGATCGGATGGTGCGGGTACAGCCGCGCTGCCGCGGTGATCGAGGCTGGAAGAGATGGCGAGCAGCTGTTGATCCAGCGGCACATCCTGTGGGCTGCGCTGAGAGACAGCGACGCCGATGGCGGGAATGGCGACAACTCCGGGCAGGAGAAGTAGCAAACCGGTATGAAGTGCTCGAGTTGGCTTCATTCAATCTGTCCCCAAACGACAAAGCCCAGTGGAGAAGCCTGCATCCCTGGACCGCGCAGACAGTAGCGGACGGGATGGGGGACAGCAAGTTCACGGCAGACCGCAGCTGCCACAGGACTTCTGCTGGGCGGTTGCTCAGGATTGCCCCAGTTCACCCAGTTGGCGCAGGGCCTCGAACAGCACCACCGCTGCGGCCGAGGCCAGGTTGAGACTGCGCACGCCACCGCCGGGATGGTGGCGCGAGCGGGCCATGGGGATCGTCAGGCAGAAGTCGGCCTCGGCCAGGAGAGGCGCTGGCAATCCCTCGGTTTCGCGGCCGAACAGCAGCCAGTCGTCGGCATCGAAGCCGAAGCTGGCGTAGCTGAGCCGCCCATGGGCGCTGAGGGCCACCAGACGTCCGCCCCGGCGCCGCCGCTCCCCCTGGAACCGCTCCCAGTCGGCGTGACGGTGCAGGGGCACCCAGGGCCAGTAGTCGAGACCGGCGCGGCGCAGCCGCCGGTCGCTGATCTCGAAACCCAGGGGCTCCACCAGATGCAGCTCCTGCCCCGTGGCTGCGCAGGTGCGCGCCACGTTGCCCGTGTTGGGCGGGATCTGGGGCTGGTACAGCACCACGCGCGGCATGGGGGATGGGGCGGAGATCAGCGGCAGGGCACCGGTTCGCTGAGCGCGAGCAGATCGAGGGCACGGCCAGCCACCACCAGCCAGAGATGGCGGCAGTGGCCGCTGAGCCGCTCCTCCAGGGCTCCCAGTCGATCGCGGAAGCGGCCTCCGATGGCCGTGGGCGGCACCACGCCCCAGCCCGTCTGTTCGCTGACCAGCAAGACCCGACCGGAGCAGGCGGCAAGGCTCGCGAGCAACGCGTCCACCCGTTCGGCCCAGGCCCCCTCATCCAGCTCGAGGGTCCAGCTCACCCAGGTGCCCAGGGAATCAACCAGGGCCAGATGGTCGGCGGGCAGGGCCGTCAGGGCAGCCGCCAGGTGCTCCCCCACCTCCAGACAGTGCCAGTCGGCAGGCCGGCGTCGGCGGTGGCGGGCCAGGCGCTGCTGCCAGGCGTCGTCATCGGGCAGCAGCGGGCCTGTGGCCA
Organism: Synechococcaceae cyanobacterium; assembly: GCA_040883175.1. Taxonomy (GTDB): domain Bacteria; phylum Cyanobacteriota; class Cyanobacteriia; order PCC-6307; family Cyanobiaceae; genus NIES-981. Next base: position 4,832 of record JBFLKL010000160.1, read on the forward strand.
GGTAGTGCACCGGGCATCGGCTGCGCTGTGCCAGGTGTTCGGCCCAGCGGCTCTTGCCGCTGCGTGCCGGACCGGTGATCAGTTCCAGGGGCCAGGGCTCAGCCACCGCCGTTCATGGTGCGCAGGGTGGCCACGGAGGAGGGCGAAACGCGGTTCAGGTAGCGGAAAATCCAGTATTTGAAGACCGTCGCCAGCACCACCGGGAAGGTGGCGATGAACAGCATGATGAAGTTCTCACGAGCCGGCAGTCCCAGGTGATGGGCTATGCCATTGAGCAGCACCGTCCAGCCTTCAGGACTATGGAAGCCCACGAAGACATCTGTGAACAGGATGATCGCAAAGGCCTTGGCACTGTCGCTGAGGCCATACACGAGCTCATCCAGAAATGCGCGCAGCACGCTGATTTCACGACGACCCACCAGGCACATCAGCGCAAAGGCCAGCAGGCCCGCCAGATCGGCCAGCACGTTCTTGACCGCCTCGGAACTGCGGCGATCGGCCTCCTCCTTGAGCAGCTGGGCCCTTTCCGCCAGCAACGTCTGCATCTGCTGCGGCTCCGGGACCGGTTTGCCGCGCAGCAGCGCATCAAATTCCACCTCCTCCTTGAACACCCGCAGTTTCTCCACGGCCTCCTCCTCCAGAGCCGGTTTCGGATAGGCCAGGAAGGGGGAATCGGGTGAGAAGCGATCCACCAACGGCGACACCACCAATGAGCGGCTGAGCTGCTGCATCAGCAGCGGCACCAGCACCAGCAACAGCAGGATGCGAAGGGAAACCAGCGTGGCGTCACGACGTTGCCGAAATCCCTCGAGCAGGTTCACCTCGGCGTCGGGATCAAGCTGACGACGCACACGATCGAGCACGCCGATCAGGCTGCGGGGCAACACGTCCGGCGAGCGGGTCAGGGCGGTTTTGGCCGGCTGGCGGGTGGGGTCATACCGCTCCAGCACCTCTTCCACGGCCAACAGCTGGCGCCTGGCCTCGGGGCCGAGGCCTCGGCGGTGCTGCTCCAGCGCGCTGACGGAGGCCCGGCACACCTCGAGAGCTGCCTGGAAGCGGCGGCGCAGCTGCACCTGGGCGGCGCGGGGCAGGGGCAGTTCCTGGTCGATCTGCACGACCCGGGCATTGAAGTGATCGCGCTCGATGGCTTCGATGGTGCGAGCGGCCTGGACGGCCCGCTGCAGATCTCTGCTGATCTGCCGGTTCTGGGCCCTGCTGAAGGTGCCCAGCCAGTCGGTCAGGCCCATGGGCCCATCTCCCTGCACCCCGCCCCGCCGGTGCATCGAGGCCCGGGCGGGCCGTCCCCCCCGATCGGCTGGCGCGGCGGGATCGGCATCAGCGGGAGAAGACCCACCAGGTGAGCATGGGCACGATCGGCCCCACCACCAGCAGCACCACCACCCAGGTGAAGGCATTGCTGGAGGCCGTTTCCTCACGGCTCGGCACATTGCTGGGGGCCGTCACCACCGAGGCCACCACAGGCTCGCCGGGGTCTTCGCCCCCCTGCACGACAGTGAGCAGACGGTTGATGCCATCGAGGCTGGCCTGGCGATAGCGGGCCCCGTCACGCAGCGGCAGGGCCATGGTGCTGCGCCCGGTGCTGCGCAGCAGGGAGGCGCTGAGCTGGCCGGCCAGATCCGGGGACCCGACCACGGCCGCGCTGCTGGTCTGGGTGTCGATGAGAAACAGCAGCTGGGCGCTGCCGGCGGCCGGATCGTCCCAGCGGGCCACCAGCTCACGGCCAAGGTCCGGCAGAGCCAGACCGTAGTCGAGCTGGTTGACCGTCACCAGCCGGGCATCCACGCGCTCGGTCTGGAAAGTCTCCAGCTGGCGGGCCACCTCGGCGCTGGCGGAGCGGCTGAGCACTCCGGCGGTGTCGAGGACACGCTCCGGTGGAGCGCTGGTGGGAAAGTCCGTGGCCGAGAGGGCCAGGGCGGAACTCAGGGGCCAGAACAGCAACAGCAGGGCGGCCAGGGCAGCCAGCAGCGGGAAGCGGAGCAACGGCCTGGGGAGCGGCTGGCTCTAGTTTGCAGCCTGCAGTCCGCGCTGTCCTGCCCCCGCCATGGCTCTGCCAGCTCCCGCCAGGGTGAGTCTTGGGGTGGGGATGGTCGGCCTGCTGCTGGTGGTGACCAACCAGATCACCGCCCCGGTGCAGGATCCCGCCCTCACCCGCGCCGGGGTGCTGGCGGCCCTGCTGGCCGTCGGCCTGATGCTGGTGGCGGTGCTGTGGACCCGTGCCGTACCCGAAGCGGCCAGCCGGGCCAGGCTGGAGGGGCGGGAAGGGCTGGATCTGGCGGACAGGCTGCCCGAGACGGTCCGCCAGGAGCTGGGCTGGGGCAGCCAGATGCTGCTCACCGCCAGCCCGGCGGCGGTGGTGCTCGTGTGGTGGCGCGGCCGGGTGCTGCTGCGGCGCGGGCTCCTGGCGGAGGCGACGTTCAGCCCCGGTCCGATCTGCCGTCGCGCCCTGGAGCGTCAGCAGGCGATCTCGCTCGTGAACCTGGCCCTCTATCCCGGCCGGGATGAGTTCGACAGTCTGTTGCCCGGCCTGCCGGCGGTCCTGGTGCAACCTCTCACGGATCAGGGCCTGGTGCTGCTCGGCGGCTGGTCGGCCCGCTGCTTCAGCCGCAGCGATCTCACCTGGGTGGAGGGCTGGGCCCGGCGGCTCACAGCTGAAATGCTGGCGGGCGCTGCCGTCGGCGATCCCGATCCGGCCTGAGGGCTCCGTCATCGGCGTCCGCGGCACCGTCGGGCAGGCGATGTTCGCTGCGAACGCGGCCGCCGGGGCTGCTGAACTCGGCAAAGCCGTCGTTGCCGATCCGGCCCACCAGGCGTTCTGCCGTCGTCTGCAGGCCGTTGGTCTCGCGGCGCAGCACCACCGAACCCATGGCCTCCACCTCGCCGTTGCCCCAGTTCCAACGGCAGCTTTCCGCCTGCAGCTGCTGGTCAGGCTGCTGCAGCCTGCAGTCGCCCTGCACCAGCAGGGTCTCGTTGAGCGCATCGAGTCGGAAGCCGCCGCCGCTGAAGCTGGTCGTGCCATGACGGCCCTGGAAAGGCTCGCTGCTGCTGGCCTGGCGTCGGCGCAGATCGAGGCGGGTGGCTCTGGCGTTGATCACGGCCTGCCGCTGCGGGTCCTCCAGGCGCACCGGAGGCTGCAGATCGATGGTCTGCTCACTGGTGTTGCCTGTGAGGCTGGTGGCGGTCAGCCGCTGCACCACTCCACCCGGAAGCTTGCGCCGGCCCACGATCGGTCCTCTGGCCAGCAGTGCCGCGGTGCCCGGCGTCCAGTCCACTTCCCCCAGCGCCAGCTGCAGGGGTTCGTCGCCGTCCTGGCGCAGCAGGGGCCGCTGCCGCAGTTCCAGCCGATCCTTGTCGATCAGGAACCGGGCCAGCCCGGCCGTGAGCTCCAGGTCGGCGCTGGTGGCCCTGGGGTCGCGGTCGATCTCCATACGCTCCTGGGCCGGATACCAGCGCAGCCGCTGGCCGGTGAGCAGCAGCGGACGCTCGTCATCGAGGCGCTCGAGCCGGATGGAACCCTCCAGCTGCACCATCTCACCATCGTTGAGCACCACACCGTTGGGAGCTGAAAAGCGGTATCGCGGCTGACCCTTTTCGTAGAGCACGCCGGTGAGGTCACGGGACTGGGCCAGCTTGCGGCTGAGGTCGTAGCGGGTTTCCGGGCTGCTCAGCTTCCAGAGTGGCCGGCCCTGCTGATCCTGGCGGCGGAGGTTGAGGGAGCGGAACACGAACGGCTGGGCCGGCTGGGGGGGCTGAGGCGCCGGTGTGCAGCCCAGAACGGTCAGAACCAGCAGGGAGGACGCGAGACGTGCCGCCTTCGGGTGGTGGCTCACAGCGGGGCGTCGAGTTCGAGCCGCTGCATCACAGGCTCCGGCTCGGGCAGGGCTGCGGCGCTGGCCAGCACACCCCAGCGCTGGGCGGCCAGCCAGGCGCCCGTCTGCTGCCCGGTGTGCGCGGAGGAGTCGAAGGGGGTCTGACCGAGTTGCCGGAGCATCCGATCGGAGAGCTCCGGAAGCAGCGGTGCCAGCAGCACAGCCACCCAGCGGCTGGCTTCCAGCACCGCGTAGAGATCGGCGGCCACCGCGGTCTCCCGGCCCGGTTGCTTCATTGCCTTCCAGGGTGCCTGATCGTTGAGGTAGGCATTGGCGGTGCCCGCCAGCTGCAGGATCGCCTCGGCGGCGACGCGGAAGTCAAGGTTCTCCAGGGCCTCGCCCACCGCTGCGGCCGTGTGGCTCGCCGCCAGCGCCAGGGGGTGACTGTCCGCGGCCCCGGCCCCGGCGGGCGGTACGGCGGCGGCGAACCACCTGCGCGCCATGGAGCTGGTGCGGTTGAGCAGGTTGCCGATCGTGTTGGCCAGATCGCTGTTCACCAGATCGGTGAAGCGCTGCTGCTGGAAATCGCCGTCGTCGCCGAAGGGGATGTCACGCAGCAGATACCAGCGCACCGCATCGCGGCCGCAGCGCTCCAGAAGCACCTCCGGATCGAGCACGTTGCCAAGGGACTTGCCCATCTTCTGGCCCTCGCGGGTGAGGAAGCCATGGCCGAACACACGCTCCGGCAGTGGCAGGCCGGCGGAGAGCAGCATGGCCGGCCAGTACACGGCGTGGAAGCGCAGAATGTCCTTGCCGATCACGTGCAGCTGGGCCGGCCAGCCGCGCTCCTGCAGCCGCTCCAGCCGTACCGGTTCAGCCGGATCGAACAGGGCGGTGAGGTAGCCCAGCAGGGCATCGAACCACACGTAGAAGGTGTGGCCCGGATGGCCCGGTACGGGAATTCCCCAGGGAAGGTCCACACGAGAGATGGAGAAATCACGCAGGCCCTGGGCCACGAAGTTCTCCACCTCCCGCCGGCGGCTGGCCGGCGCGATGAAGCCGGGCCGGCGGATCAGCTCCTCGAGCTGCCGCTGGTAGCGGGACAGGCGAAAGAACAGATTCACCTCGTCGCGCCACTCCAGGGGCCGGCGATGGATCGGGCATTCCGGATCCTGGGCCTCATGGGGGTCGTCCTTGAACTCCTCACAGGCCACGCAGTACCACCCCTGCTGGCGTCCCTCCACCACGTCGCCGGCCGCCTCCACGCGCGCGAAGAACTGCTCCACCAGCTGGCGATGGCGCGGATCGGTGGTGCGGATGAAGCGGTCGTTGCTGATCTGCCAGCGGCTCCAGAGCTGGCGATAGCGCTCGCTCACCGCATCGCAGTGGGCCTGGGGGGTCAGCCCGGCGGCCTCGGCGGTGCGCTGGATCTTCTGACCGTGCTCGTCGCAGCCGGTGATGAAGGTCACCCGTTCTCCCCGCAGACGTTGGTGACGGGCGATCGCATCGCACGCCAGGGTGGTGTAGGTGCTGCCCAGATGCGCCCGGTCGTTGGCGTAGTAGAGGGGGGTGGTGAGGGTGTAGGACATGCAGCGGTCGTTGGCCAGCGGGCGCGCCCGGCCGCCGTCTCGGCGCCCTGGGTGCAGCGAATCCCGGCCCTGCCGATCGCGATCCGATCCCGGGAACCCGGCGCCTGGGCCGGATCCTACCCATCACCTGCCTCTGCGCTTCCCCCGCTGCCATGTTCGACCAACCGGTACCCGTGGTGGTGTGGGGAGGGGGCACCGGGGGCGCGGCGGCGGCGATCCAGTCCGCCCGCTGCGGTGCCCGCACCCTGCTGCTCACGCCGGGCTCCTGGCTGGGCGGCATGGTCAGCGCCGCCGGCGTCTGCTGCCCCGACGGCAATGAGATCACCTCCTGGCAGACAGGCCTCTGGGGCGCATTGCTGCGCCAGCTGGCCGTCGAGGAACCCGAAGGTCTCGACCACAACTGGGTGAGCTGCTTCGGTTACCGTCCCGCCACTGCCGAGTGCATCCTGCGCCGCTGGGCCCAGGCCGCAGGGGTGGAGTGGTGGCCGGACTGCCGGCTGCGGGAGGTGCGGCGCCGTGGTGATCGCATCGCGGCTCTGGAACTGGAACGTCAGGGCCAGCTGCTGGCCGTGGCCCCCGGGCTGGCCATCGACGGCAGTGACCGCGGCGAGCTGATCGCCCTGGCGGGCAGCGCCCACCGCTTCGGCTGGGAGAGCCATGAACTGTGGCAGGAACCCAGCGCGCCGACGGAAGAACGCCTGGCCAGCGAGCCGTTCTTCCGCCAGCAGCCGGTGCAGTCGCCCACCTGGGTGGCAATGGGTCGGTTGCGGCGCGATCGCCGTTGCCCCGATCCAGCGCCGCCGCTCCAGGCCCCGTTCTCGGCGGCAACCCTCGCATTCGGTCTGGAGCGCACGATCACCTACGGCCGTCTGCCGGGGGATCTGGTGATGCTCAACTGGCCTCTCGATGGCAACGACTGGCACAGCGGCCTGGAGCGGGCCTTCGCCGCCGATGCCGCTGCGGAGGCCCAGCTCTTCGCCGCCATGCAGGAGCACAGCCTGGCGTTCGCCGCTGCCCTGGAGCGGGCCAGCGACGGATGGCTGGAGCCCGCGCCCGTGTTTCCCCAGGCCGCCGTCGCAGCGCTGGAAGGGACCTCACCGCTGGCGCTGATGCCCTACTGGCGCGAGGGCCGCCGGCTGGAGGGGGTGGACACCGTGACCGAGCGGCACCTGCTGCCCGCCGGTCCCGGTGCCTCGATCGCTCCGCTCCCGGCTGGCGGCGAGATTCCAAGCGCCATCGCCGTGGGCAACTACGCCAACGACCACCACTACCCAGGCCCTGACTGGCCGCTGGCACCCAAGAGCTGCCGCTGGGGCGGCCGCTGGAGCGGCACGCCCTTCACCGTGCCCTACGGAGCACTGGTGAGCCGCGACACCGTCAATCTGCTGGCCGCCGACAAGTGCCTGAGCGTCAGCCACATGGCCAACGGCGCCACCAGGCTGCAGCCACTGATCCTCAACATCGGCCAGGCGGCCGGTCTGGCGGCTGCCCTCTGCCTGCAGCACGGCTGCCAGCCGGCCGACCTGCCCGTGCGGGAGCTGCAGGAGGCCCTGATCGCCGAACCGCTGGCGCCGGCCGGGCCCCTGCCCCTCTGGGACACCCCCTGGCACCACCCCGTCTGGCGGCGGCGTCAACTGGCAGTCCTCGAGGATCCCGGCCTGCTCGACAGCCACGGCCAGCTGGATGCGCGACGCAAACGTGCCGAGTTGCTTGGGGCCGATCTGGACCCAGGCCAGGCACCGGCCGAGCCGCTGGAACAGCTGTGGAGCGGCACCCTGGAGAGCGATGGGCGGGGCGGTTACAGCCTCCGGCTTGCGGGCGACTCCCTGGCAGGAGCCATCCGCAGCTGGCCCCTGATCACCCTGGAGCCGGCCCTGCACCACTGGCTCTGCCAGGCCGCTGACGGCCCTGTGCGGCTGGTGGGTGTGGCCAACCCCTGGGGCCCCTGGCTGCGGGTGTCGCGCCTGGCGGGCTGAACCCGATGAGGCTGGGACACCGCCCTCAGGCGCTGGTGACCAGCCTCAGCTGATCCCGCAGGGGATCGACCTGGTGCACGCGCAGCAGCAGCGGCATGGCCGGTTCGGCTCCCTCCGGGGCGAGGGCCGGCAGATCCATCGCCAGCTCCTCCACATGCACAAGGGCGAGCCGGTCCTGGGCCCGCAGCCAGCGCAGGAAGCAGCAGCGCCACTGCTCACCGCGATGGGCCTCGAACCACACCTGCTGCCAGTGGCGCTGGTCCTCGCGGCTGATCTGAACCGCCTGGCGGGCCGGGGCCTCCAGTTCGCCGAGCAGAGCGAGCATGGCCTCCGCATCCAGGGGCGGCTCACCCTGCTGCAGGGCCCCCAGCTGGCGCTGCACCAGCAGGTCGCCGTAGCGCCGGATCGGGGAGGTGGCCTGCACATAGGCCGGCAGGCCGAGGCTGAAGTGCGGAGCGGGCCGGCTGCCGGTGTGTCCGCGGCTGAGGCAGGCCTTGATCGCGGCATGACGAACCGGTCCCGGGGGGAGGACCTCCAGAGCGTGGGCGGGAGGCAGCTCCGCGGGAGGCTGACTGCGGTAGGGCAGGGCCAGCTCATGCCGCCGCCCGTGCTCGGCCACCACGGCACCGGCCAGGATCATGGCCTCGGCCACCAGCTGACGGGAGGGGCTCGGTTCGGTGATCTCCAGCACCGGGGAGCCGTCCTGCTCGCGGATGCGGCCTTCAGGCTGGTCCAGCAGCAGCGCGCCGCGAGCCAGGCGCCAGCCGCGGCGGCGGAGCAGCAGGGCGTGCAGCTCAGCAAGCTGACGCTCCTGGGGCGGTGCGAGCTCGATCAGCTCATCGGCATCACTGTAGGAGAGCCGGTAGCTGGGCCTGATCCAGCTGCGGCAGAGCCCATGGGCTCCCACGGCCCCATCGTCGGCGAGCTCCACCCAGAGGCTCCAGGCTGCACAGCGCTCACCGGCCCGCAGGCTGAAGGGACCGGTGCTCAGGCAGGGGGGGAACATCGGCAGGGTGCCCCGGGCCAGGTACAGGCTCGTGGCCCGTCGCCGGGCCTCCAGATCCAGCGGTGATCCAGGCGCCACCAGACGGCCCGGATCGGCCACGTGAATCCACAGACGCGGGCGGCCGTTCGGGCCGAGCTCAAGGCCCAGACCGTCATCGATGTCCCAGGTGTCGTCGTCATCGATGGTCACGGCGTGCTGGCCGCTCAGATCCACCCGCCCGTCGTCCCCCGGCAGGATCAGGCCGGCCAGCTCCTGCAGGCGTGCGGCCTCAGCCTCCTGTTCAGGCGAGAAACCCAGCTGCCAGGGGGTATGGCTCAGGGACGGCAGGTGGTGGCGCTCCCATTGACCCAGGTCCACGAGCAGATGGCGGATGCCGCCGCAGTCGGCATGGCAGTGGGCCGCCTGCAGGGCTTTGCGCAGCTCGACCGGCAGGGGGGTGGCGGTGTCCTCCGAGGCCCAGTGCAGCAGCAGCTGCAGTTCCTGGCGCTGGTTCGGACCCAGGACATCGGTGGCGATCGGCTGCCGCGCCTGCAGGACCTGATGCCAGTGCTGCTGCTGGCGTTGCTGCAGGGCCTGCTGGTGACGCTGCCGGCGCAGGCGGCGCAGATCAGCGGCGGGTCGGGGCGTGATGCCCGAGGGACGCAGACGGAACAGCAGTTGGGGACCCTGCAGCCACAGCCAGCCGGCAGCCAGCTGCAGGGGTCCGCTGCCCGAGAGGACCAGGTCGCACCAGTCAGCCAGGCTGAGGTCGTCGTCCTCCGTCTCGCACAGCAGCCACCAGGCGGAGCCGAGATCGCGCCGGCGGGGCCGGCTGTCGGCCAGGTCCGCCTCGCTGAAGCCCCAGGGGGTGACACCCAGATGAGGGGGTGGCGCAGCGCTGGACGGCAGGGCACAGAG
>JBFLKL010000161.1:0-2794 GCA_040883175.1 Synechococcaceae cyanobacterium
GCAGCCGCCGGCCGCGGCCGCGGCGCACTCTGCGCAGGCGCTTGCGATTGCTCCACAGATCGTTCACCACCCGCCAGCCCAGGCCACCGGTCACGATCAGCGCCGCGATGACGCCATTCACCACCGTGTTGTCGCGGTAGCGCATGAGGCTGTCGCTCCAGAGCCCGAAGCCGGCGTTGTTGTAGGCGCTGATGGCGTGGAACAGGGAAGCCCACAGGCGCTCGATCGGGTTGCTGATGTCGGAGAATCCGAAGCCGTAGAGCACCACGGTGCCGCCGACCATCACGCAGCAGCCGGTCAGCAGGATGCGGTTGAAGGTGGGCCCGATGCCGCCCACACCGAATTCATCGAGAGCCCGCCCCTTGTCCACACGCGCCCTCAGGCCGCTGTGGCCCTGCACGAACCCCTGCAGGAAGGTGGTGATCGCCATCAGGCCGATCCCCCCGGTGATGATCAGGCCCGCCAGCACCAGCTGGCCCGCCACGGTGAGGTCCGTGCCCACGTCGATGATCGACAGCCCGGTCACGGTGATGGCGGAGGTCACCGTGAACAGGGCCTCCCAGAGGCCCACCTGCGGCCCCGAGCACAGCGGAGTGGCCAGCACCAGCGTGCCCAGGGCGATCACCAGGGCTCCGGTGATCACCGTGAACTGGGGCACCGTGAGCTGCTGGTGCCACTGCCCTGGCTGGAGCCAGCGGGAAACCTTCCGGGCGGTGCTCATGCGCCGGGCTGGGCATCCTTCGGCGCGCTGCCGGCCTGTCCATCGGTCCGCAGCACTGGTGGGCAGGGGCCGTCGCGGTCGGAGCGGAACACCAGGTGCATCTCCGGCATGTGGAGGTGCACCAGCTCAACCAGTCGCTCGAAGGTCCTCATGGTTTCCGGCGCGCGCAGCCCCATGGGTTCGCGGCTCAGCAGCACCAGCTCCAGGGCCCTGCCGCCGGCCTGGGACTGGACATCGGCGAACAGCTGCATGCGCTGGACCTCGCCCCCCTGCTTGAGCAGAGCTCCCAGGTGGGCCGGGGTGCGGTGGTCCACCTCGGCACTGAGCGCATCGAGCACGGGAGCGAGGCCGTCGAGGAGGCGGGCGGCGGGTTCGCTGCCTCCGGTGTGGGCCGCACCGGTGGGCTTGAGAACCAGCAGGAACCGGGCCATGGCCGCCTTGATCGGCTAAGACGCTACTGCGTGCGCCGCCTGCGGATGCCTCGCCCCAGTTCGGAAGCGATCGCCGTGATCGGCGCCGGGGTGGCGGGCTGTGCTCTGGTGGCCCAGCTGCGGCGGCTGGGCCATCCCGGTGCCCTGTCCCTCTGGGAAACGGGTCGGGGGCCTGGCGGCCGCGCCAGCACCCGCCGCTCCCGCCGGGATGGCCTGCTGGCGGTGGACCATGGCGCGCCACTGCTGAACATCACGGCTGAACCGGCGCCGGAACTGCTCGCGCCGCTGCTGGCGGGGGGCTGGATCGAGCCCTGGAGCGCGCCGGTGGCGATGCTGGAGGGCGAATCGCGGCTCCACATCGGCCGCCCCGACGCACTCGGCCTGGGCCGGCTCTACCGCGGCAGCCGCGGCATGGATCAGCTCAGCCAGGGGCTGCTGCACCTGGCCGGAGACGGCGCTGTGGCGGCCCATTACGGCGTTCTGGTGCGCCATCTGGAGCGCTCCGCCAGCGGCCGCTGGCGCCTGCTCGATGCCGGCGGGCAGCTGCTCGAGGAGGCCGACTGGCTGGTGCTGAGCGGCACCCTCCTGGCCCACCCCCGCAGCCGGCTGATCTTCGACTGGCCGGAGGTGCCGCTGGCGAAGGCCATCCGGGGTGGCGGCGATCTGCAGCTCGAGCATGCCCTCACCACCATCGCCGGCATCCGCTTCGAGGCCCGCACCAACCTGCTGCTGGTGTTCAGCGGTGAGGCCGCCGCGGCCTGGCGGGCGCTGCCGTTCACGCTGGTGAGTTTCGATGCCGCCGCCCAGCAGCGCTGGGGTCTGCGCCGGGTCAGCATTCAGCCCCTCGAGGATGGTCGCTGCGCCGTGGTGGCCCATTCCACCCACACCTTCGCCGCCGACCATCTCGATGTGGTGGGAGCAGGTTCTGCGGTGGCCCGCCAGCTGCGGCTTCCGCCGGATGAAGGACGGGAGGAGACCGTGATCACCGCCCTGGGTGAGGCCCTGACCCAGTGCCTCGCCCCCTGGATCGGCGGGCTGGATCCCGGCCGGGCCAGCCCCCGGCTGATGCGCTGGGCTGCAGCCTTCCCGCTGCCCCCGGGTCTGCCCCCCTCCCTGGCGCTCTGCCCCGGGAGCCGGGTGGGATTCTGTGGCGACATCATCGCCGGGGTGGGATTCGGCCGCATCGAAGGGGCGCTGCACAGCGCTGAACGGCTGGCGGCCGCGCTGGTCGCCAGCTGAGCAGCCTGGGGGCTGGCGCCGGACCTGGTGCTGACTACCGTGGTCGCCATGTTCAGCCCCTTCGGCGACTGGCTGCCTGAGGTGGTGGTCTTCCACCCGCTCCACTTCGAGGACGCTCAGCTCATCGTGCACGCGGTGAGGGAATACAAAACCGCCCTTGTGCATGCCGGCGCCATGGACAGGGGCGAGGCACAGAGGTTGATCGACTTCGTGGCCGGCGGGGTCAGTGCCATGGACGGCCGGGCCGAGTGTCTCGACGAGCTCACCTTCGTGTTCACCCCGGAGATCGTGCAGCTGACCCGCGACGGGGGCGGCAGCGGCCCGTCGCGCTGATCCGGATGGCAGGGGTCAGGGCCTGGGGGGCACGGTGCTGAGCGGCAACCAGCAGCCACCCGGCGCCAGC
>JBFLKL010000162.1:0-8890 GCA_040883175.1 Synechococcaceae cyanobacterium
ACGGACTGTCTGACGGGCCCGCTCTCGGGGGCTGCGATGCGGTTTCCGGTGGGCCGGGCGTGACACCTGGATTATGTGTTGCGGATTGTGAGGATTGCCGGGCTGATGGGCAGGAGCGGGTCGCCGAACCGAGGCGTCCTGCCCTTCCCTGGCGCCGGCCTAGGGTTGGCGGTCGGTTCTTTGGTCTTCCGTGAGCGCCGGCACCCTCTACGACAAGGTCTGGGATCTGCACCGGGTCGCCGAGCTGCCCGGTGGATCCACCCAGCTGTTCATCGGCCTGCACCTGATCCATGAGGTCACCAGCCCCCAGGCCTTCGCCGCTCTGCGGGATCTGGGCCTGAGCGTGCGGCATCCCGAGCGCACCGTGGCCACTGTGGACCACATCGTGCCCACCACCAGCCAGGCGCGGCCCTTCGCCGATCCCCTGGCCGAGGAGATGCTCGCCACCCTCGAGGCCAACTGCGCCGAGCACGGCATCACCCTGCACGGCCTCGGCAGCGGCCGGCAGGGGATCGTGCATGTCATCGCCCCCGAGCTGGGCCTCACCCAACCCGGGATGACCGTGGCCTGCGGCGACTCGCACACCTCCACCCACGGGGCCTTCGGGGCGATCGCCTTCGGCATCGGCACCAGCCAGGTGCGCGACGTGCTGGCCAGCCAGAGCCTGGCCATGGCCAAGCTCAAGGTGCGGCGCATCTGGGTCGATGGTCGCCTGCAGAGCGGTGTGTACGCCAAGGATCTGGTGCTGCACATCATCCGCACCCTGGGGGTGAAGGGCGGCGTCGGCCATGCCTATGAATTCGCCGGTCCGGCCATCGAGGCCCTGTCGATGGAGGAGCGCATGACCCTCTGCAACATGGCCATCGAGGGTGGCGCCCGCTGCGGCTACGTGAATCCCGACCAGACCACCTTCGACTACCTCCGGGGGCGGTCCGAAGCGCCTGGCGGCGAAGCCTGGGACCGCGCCGTCGCCTGGTGGCGTTCGCTCGCCAGCGACGCCGATGCGCTGTTCGACGATGAGGCGCGCTTCGATGCCAGCGTGATCGCCCCCACGGTGACCTGGGGCATCACCCCCGGCCAGGGGATCGGTGTGGATGAGACCGTGCCCACCCCCGAGGAGCTGGATCCGGACGAGCGTCCCCTGGCGGGTGAGGCCTACCGCTACATGGACCTGCGCCCCGGCTCCCCGATCGCCGGCACACCGGTGGATGTGTGCTTCATCGGCAGCTGCACCAATGGTCGCCTCAGCGACCTGCAGGCCGCGGCGGCGGTGGCCCGGGGGCGCCAGGTGGCCCCGGGGATCCGGGCCTTCGTGGTACCGGGCAGCGAGCAGGTGGCCGCCGCCGCCGAGGCCCAGGGGCTCGACGCGGTGTTCCGCGGCGCCGGATTCGAATGGCGGCAGCCCGGCTGCTCGATGTGCCTGGCCATGAACCCTGACCGGCTCGAGGGGCGCCAGATCAGCGCCAGCTCCAGCAACCGCAACTTCAAGGGCCGCCAGGGCTCGCCGGCAGGCCGCACGCTGCTGATGAGCCCGGCGATGGTGGCAGCCGCGGCGGTCGCCGGCCGCGTCGTCGATGTGCGCCCCCTGCTGGCTGAGGGGGCTGCCACCGGTTCCGCTGCATCCCCCTCCCCCTCCCCTGCCGCCACCAGCCGCTGACTCCCTTTCCCGCTGTGACCAACCAGCCCTTCCCCGCCGGCCCCATCGCGTCCCACCGCGGCCGCGGCCTGCCTCTGGTGGGCGCCGACATCGACACCGACCGGATCATTCCGGCCCGGTTTCTCAAGTGCGTCAGCTTCGATGATCTGGCGCGCGGCGTGTTCGCCGACGATCGCAGCGAGCAGAGCGGTGACCATCCGTTCGACCGCGCCCATCACCAGGGGGCCTCGGTGCTGGTGGTGAACCGCAACTTCGGCTGCGGCTCCAGCCGCGAGCACGCTCCCCAGGCGCTGATGCGCTGGGGAATCCGGGCCCTGGTGGGCGAGAGCTTCGCCGAGATCTTCTTCGGCAACTGCCTGGCCCTCGGGCTTCCCTGCCTCACCGCCGACAGCGGCCATGTCGCCGAGCTGCAGGAGGCGATCGCCGTTGACCCCGGTGCCGAACTGCTGGTGGACCTGGGGGCGATGGAGGTGGTGCTGGAGAGCGAGTTCGCGGGCGACAACCGCTGGCCGGTGAAGCTGGAGCCGGGACCGCGCCGCATGCTGCTCAGCGGTCACTGGGACGGCACCTCCCAGCTGGTCGCCCATGACGCCGAACTGACGGCCACCGCGGCGGCCTTGCCCTACCTCAACGGTTTTCGCTGAGGGGCGGCTCTCCGGTCGTGCTGGGGCGCGGCACGAAGGGTGTGCCGCTGCCGCTGAAGCTGAAGTCGTTGAGCCGCACGCGGATGCCGGCGGTGCCTTCGTAGGGGCTGTAGAAGATCCCCAGTTCGTAGGAGCGCTGCAGAAGCTTCAGCTCCACATAGGAGTTGCTCAGATCACCCCTGAAGCCAGAACTGTCGTCGATGTTCACCGTGGCTCCTCCCTCCAGCACCAGAGGCCCATACAACTGCTGGGCGATACGAAAGCTGATGGTGTTCAGGTCAACGGCCCTGTCGAAGCTGAAGGGGCTGAGGCCATCGCGCACACCCCCCTCGTAGCGAAGTCCGATCTCGGTATAATCAAACCAGGGTTTCTGAAGCCTTCCAAGGGTGAGAGTCGGGGCGACATACACCGCCAGGGTGTTTTGCTGATCACCTTCCTGGTAGATCGTGCCGGTGCCCACCAGTCCAAAATTCACCGCCAGCCTTGGTGTGATCGGTACAGGCGAATAGCGCAGTGCCAGCACCTCATCAGCCTTGGTGTCTGGTGGCGCCTCCCACAGCTGGATGGAGCTTCCCAGGTTGGCCCGCAGACGAGCACGCCATTGCGTGTCCAGGGTGTTGGATTCAAAAAGTTCGGCCCGATAGGTGCCGCCGATGGCATTCCAGTCAAGGCGGAACGGGGACAGGCGAGGAAGGCTGCTGTCTGAGCCAGGTCGATTCAGGAGGAGGCTGCCCGAGAGCTCCGCCCCGTAGGAATAAATGATGGTCTGTTCGTCCAGGCTGCCATTGAACCGTCGTTCCCGGTAGCTGCCAAACACCCCAACCTGGGCTGCGTCATGTCTCGGCAGATTGAGTGCTGTGGAGAGGAAGGCCGTGCTGCGCGTGCCGGCCACAAAGTTTTCCGGGTTCAGGGTGGAGAGGTCTGCATTGGCTTGCAGACGAAAGCGGTTGAACGGCAGATCAAGAACGGCCGAGAGGCCGAACAGGTCGCCAACCCTGATGTCTTGGTCGATTGTGGGGCCGCCGAGGCTCCCCCCTGGTGCCGTGTAGCTGCTGGTGCGGCCCTCGATGGCGCGCTGCAGCATGAACTGCGGTTGGAGATCCAGTAGGCCTTTCTCCCCGAGACGCACCGGGGACAGGTTGTAGCCCAGGTAGACACCATCGCGATCATCACGATCGCTTCGGATCGCGATGGCAATCTGCTGCCCTTCCTCGCCACCGACGGTGGCATTGTTCGTGCCCGGCAGGGACAGCCGGTTGCTGAGGAGAACACGGGTGCGTTGTGCCTGGATCCGGGTGACGCCATTCTCCTGCAACTGCGCCTCCACCCCATAGCCGATCACCCAGGAACGTGCTGGCGTGAAGGGGTCGTTGGTGAAGGCAATCTCCTGTGCGGTCCAGCGGTTGCCGTTGATGCGCAGGATCGAGGTCTGAAACCGCAGGCGGTTGAGCCGCCCTCGCTCCTCGAAGGGGCGATACCCGCCTCTGTCGCCGCTGGATCGATCGCCCTCGTCATCGCCCAAAGCCCCCACGTCGAAGCTGATCCCGGTCCCCAGGGACTGGCGGAGGCGCACGTCCTGAACGCGCTGTCGGATGCGCTCGCCTGTCCGATGCACACCGATCAGCTGCGCTTCCTCGCTGACGGCTGGGCCGGCGACGTCCTCAGCCTCGCTGCTCGAGTCCGGTTCGCTGGGGCCGAGGGCCACATCGGTGAGGCGTTCACGCAGCGGCCGAGGCCTGGTGGTGGCTTCGGCGCCGGGGCAACCGGCGGGAGGCGGCAAGGTCGGCAGCGCCACTCTGCGGGGTGGGATCAGCTCCTGCACCGAGGATTGGCGGGGATCACTCAGCAGTTCGGGACAGGCGAACTCCTGGTCAGTGCCAGCTGCGCTCCCCGTGCTGGCCGGTTCGTCAGGGTCTGCGGGCCGGTTCAGGGCCTTGAGTTCCCGATTCAGGAGTTCCTGGTCGATCACGCCGTAGACGTCCTCGAGTTCACCCGTGCCCTCCAGTTCGCTGTAGCGGAGCCTTCCGGCCTGGAGTTTCTGAGCGCCACGGATCAACCGGATCCGTCCTCTGGCATAGACGGTGCGTGTGGCCTCCAGCACTTCCACCCGATCGGCCAGGAGGAGCCAGCCATCAAAGCGGGCCTCCACCTGCCCCTCGGCGACGAGTTTGCCGAGCTGGCTGTCAAAGCTCTGGCGATCCGCGGAGACCAGCAGAAAGCGCTGCCGGGCGGCTGGCTCGCTCCCGGCAGCGCCGCCCGACTGACCCCCATCGGGGCCCTGCGCTGCCCCCCCCCCAGGCTCCGAACCCGGGACATCCGGGTCGTTGATGGGCTGGGCCGCCTGCTCCTGCTGGCGCGGTTGGGATGGAACGGCCACGGGGGGAACCGATGGCTCGGCCCTGACGCCCGACACCGGCACCATGAGGACAGCAAGCGTGAGCACCAGCCTGCTGCCGGGGTTGGGGCTCATCAGTGCTGGATAGGCAAACCAGCGGGGACCCTATGCCACTAGGGAAGTCGGTGCCAGCTCAGCGGCCAGTGGCAGACCCGGCTGCCTGGCCGGGGGAGACTGGGTGGGGAGTCGACCGCACGGGAGGTGCAGCGGCTGGTCGGATCGGGATGAGGACCGGGGGCCGACGAGGTTCAGACCCAGGTCCGGAGCTGTCAGTCCTCGAGGTCCTTGCGGCTGGGAGTACGGCTGGGGTCGCTCGCCAGGAAGCCGAACACGAAGATCCCGATGAAGAAGAAAACGACCGAATAAACCGAGATCTTGAGAGCCAGCATGGTTCGGCCTAGCGCGCGGGACGGATGACAGGGAGTGACGGGCCGCACGATGGGCCTGGTGGACCCTGCGGCAGCCGCATCATCCTATGGGACCTGGCTATGCCACCAACACTGCTGAAGGTCTCCTCGCCCGGGCAGTCTCACCAATTTGAAACGTTTGACCCCCCTCGATCCCACCCGGCCGGAGGGCAGCCGTCTCGATCTCCAGCCCCTCTGGCGCCGTGACGATCCGGATGGCCGTTCGATTCCGGCCCTGGATCACCCCTGGGGAGCCCGTCACCGCCCGGACTGGCAGGCCCGCGGCCTGGTGATCTGGCCCCGCGGCGGGCAGTGGTGCCGGCTGCGGCTCACCCTGGCCTGCCCTCCGGACTGGCGTGCCCTGCAGCAGCCCAGGCCCCGGGTGCAGGCACGACTGGCGCTGCGCTGGTGGGCCGAGTGCATGGAGCTGCGCGTCGACGGCCGAGCGGTGCACAGCGGCGATCTCTTCGACACCGGCTGCCGCTGGCTGCTGCCCGCCGTGTGGTGGCAGGGGCGGCCGCTGCAGCTGGAGCTGCGCCTGCGCAGCCCCCGCCATGACGATGGCGCCCTGATCCACAGCCGGCTGGAGCTCGAGCCCCTCACAGCCGCCGATCCCCTCGGGGTGCTCGACCCGCAGCGTCAGCAGCTGCGCGAGCTGCGCCGACGGGCCGGCGTGGACGAGTCGCCCCAGGCCGGCGCCGGCTTCCACGTGCTCGGCCATGCCCATCTCGATCTGGCCTGGCTGTGGCCGGTGGCCGACACCTGGCAGGCGGCCGAACGCACCTTCGCCTCGGCCCTGGGGTTGATGGAGCGCTTCGCGGCGCTGCACTTCGCCCACTCCACCCCCGCCCTCTATGCCTGGCTGGAGCAGCACCGCCCGGCGCTCTGGAGCCGGCTGCGGCAGGCCGTGGCAGCCGGTCGCTTCGAGCCCATCAACGGTCCCTGGGTGGAGTGCGACTGCGTGCTGATCAGCACCGCCTCGCTGCTGCGCCAGTTCCAGCTCGGGCAGCACGACAGCCGTGCACGCTTTCCCGGTCTCGATCACCGGCTGGCCTGGCTGCCCGACAGCTTCGGGTTCGGCGCCGGTCTGCCGGCGGTGGCCGCGGCCACCGGCGTGCGCTGGTTCTGCACCCACAAGCTGTTCTGGAACGCCAGCAATCCCTTCCCCCACCGGCTGTTCCGCTGGCGCGCCCGCTGCGGCGCCGAGCAGCTGGCGCTGATGACGGCACCGATCGGCAGCGATGGCGACCCGTTGACCATGGAGCGCCACCGGCTGGAGTGGCAGCGGGCCACGGGCCTCGGAGAGCTGCTCTGGCTGCCGGGGGTGGGTGACCACGGCGGCGGCCCCACGGCGGAGATGCTGGAGCAGCTGGACCTCTGGAACCGGCAGCCCGAGGCCGCGCCCCAGCGGCACGGCAGCCTGCGCGCCTACCTGGCGGGCCTGGAACCCCATGCCGCCCAGCTGCCGGTGTGGCGCGACGAGCTGTATCTGGAGCTGCACCGCGGCTGCGCCACCACCAGGCCGGACCAGAAGCGCCACAACCGCAGCCTCGAGCGGCTGCTGCGGCAGGCGGAGCTGGCCGGGGTGCTGGCGGCGCTGGTCGCAGGGCCGCGGGCTCGCGGTCCCCAGCCCCTGCCCGACTGGCGCCCGCTGCTGTTCCAGCAGTTCCATGACATCCTCCCCGGCACGGCCATCCCGGAGGTGTTCGAGCAGGCCGAGCCCCAGTGGCGGGCGTCCCGCCGCGCCGCCCGGCGGATCCGGGATCAGGGCCTCGATGCCTGGCTCACCGGGTCGGGTGCGGGGGGGCGAACAGGTCCCGCCGACTCCTCCCGCCAGCTCTGGTGGGCGGTGCAGCTGCAGCCCCTCCCCGTCCGCCGGCCCAGCGTGCGCCTGCCGGCGGGCCGCTGGCTGTCCGGCGACAGCCCCCTGCCCAGCCAGCCCGCACGCGAGGGGGGAACCTGGGTGCAGCTTCCCCCGACGGCTGGAGTGATGGCCGCGCCGGTGTGGCGTCAGTCCGGCGGCGCCAGGCCTGGGCCGGTCGCGCCTGATGAGCCGCCTCCGGAGTTGCCCACGCAGGCGGTTTGGGTGGACGGGCGCAGAGCCGGCAACGGCGCCCTCAGCCTGCAGCTGGGGCCTGGCGGCATCGAGCAGCTCTGGGACGACCAGGGCCGGCCCCAGCTGGCCGCGCCGCTGGCCTGGTGCCGCCACGCGGATCGGGGCGAGTTCTGGGATGCCTGGGACATCGCGGCGAACTACCGCAGCCGCCCGCTGCCCTGGCGGTGGCAGGGCCAACCCCAGTGGCGCGAACGGGGACCGCTCTGTGCCGGTTTTCTCTGGCGGGGCACCTGCGGCGCCAGCCGTGTGCGGCTCGATGGGCGCCTGCTGGCCGGAAGTCCCTGGCTGGAACTGGTGCTGAGCATCGACTGGCGCCAGCGCCACGAGCTCCTCCGCCTGGAGGTGCCCCTGGCCGAGCGGGCCGATCGCTGGGCCGCCGACACCTCCGGAGGGATGCTGGAGCGGCCGGCAGAGCCGCTCACAGCCCGCGAGCGGGCGCGCTGGGAAGTGGCGGCGATCAGCTGGATGGCCTCCTGCGGCGGTTCCGGCGGACTGGCCGTGCTGCTCGACGGACCGCAGGGGGTGTCGGCCGGAGCCGATCGGCTGGGGGTGTCGCTGCTGCGGGCCCCCACCTGGCCGGATCCCGGCGCCGACAACGGTTGGCAGCGCCAGCGGCTGGCGCTTTTGCCCTGCGCCAACGGCTGGCGTGCCGCGGGGGTGCCGGAGCAGGCCCTGGCCTTCCGGGAGCCCCTGCTGCTGCGTCGCGGTGGCCACGCCACTCCGGGACCTGTGAGCACCACCGCCCGTGCTGCGCTGCCGGCGCTGCCGGCGGGAGTGCAGTTGCTGGGCCTGCGGCCTCTGGGCCGGCAGGGGGCGGTGATCAGCCTGATCAACAGCTCCCCCTGCCGCCAGGCCGTGGATCTGGGCCCCGGCTGGTGCATCGGGGGGCGCCTCGACGGCCTGGATCAGCCGCTCGGGACCGCATGGCACACGGATGCTGCGATTCTGCCGCCGACGGCCTCAGGGCCTGCGGGGCAGGCCCTGCTGCGGCTGAAGCCCTGGGAGCTGGGGTTCTGGCTGATCAGGGCGGCGGGGCCACCGCTCACGGTGCCGGCTGCGGAGGCCTGACCCTGTGGCTGGATACGAGATCCTCTGGACTGGATACGAAACCCTTAATCGTCGTGGTCGTCGAAGGGATCGCTGAGGGTCTTGGAGGGCGGACCGAAGGCCTGATACACCCCGAAGCCCGTGAGCCCGAGGAGCACGGCCAGCACGGCAAGGGCGACGGAGAGCGCCGGTGAACTGCTGCTGGTGGGATCCATTGCTGAGGGGATGGCTGAGGGCTGTGGCTTGGGGCTGAGGCGGAATTCACGGCTCTCAACAGCGCCGCACGCCCGGCCGGCGATGTCCCGTACAGTAGCCGCAGCGATTTCCAGCACGAGAGGTCCGCTCCTTCCCATGGCTCAACGCACCCGTCTCGGCGATCTTCTCCGTCCCCTGAATTCCGAGTACGGCAAGGTCGTGCCCGGCTGGGGCACCACCCCGGTGATGGGTGTCTTCATGCTGCTGTTCCTGGTGTTCCTGCTGGTGATCCTGCAGCTGTACAACCAGTCGCTGCTGCTTGAGGGGATCAACGTCAACTGGGCCGGCGCCGGCTGACCCCCGCGCCCCCTCAGGTGCAACCATGACGGACTGGGGGAGGGTGGTACCAGGGTGGGCGGGGAGCGCGGC
>JBFLKL010000163.1:0-3367 GCA_040883175.1 Synechococcaceae cyanobacterium
GAACCCGCAACTTCCGCCGTGACAGGGCGGTGCTCTAACCGATTGAACTACAGTCCCAGCCCGCCACGGGTGGCGTCTGTGGTCGCGATGGCGACCTGAGAAGTATCCGCCGCCGCCCCCCCCTCCGTCAACAGACCCGTGGGCCGATCGGCGGCGGTGATGGCAACAGACCACGAAAAAGCCCACCCCCGCAGGGATGGGCCCAGGACATCACGAACGGCAGGTGATTCGGGGAGAATTCAGGGACGGAAGCCAGCGGGTTCGATCAGGCGAACCTGGTTGCCACGGGCCGTGAATTCACGCCCCTGATCACTCTGAACGACGACGCGACCCCCGGATTTGACCCGAATCACACGGGCACGAACCCAGCCCAGGGCTGCGGATTCGAGCACCTTGACCACATCTCCGGGTTGAAGATCCAACTCCATGTTCAGCTGGGAGAAACGGCGAGGCGAGAACGGACTACCGGCAACAGAGCTGGCCGGAGGGGACATCGAGCGCGCCGTGGAGGACTTGAACCCCCGACATCAGGTTTTGGAGACCTGCGTTCTACCAACTGAACTAACGGCGCAGGGGTGATGTCCCCGGAGGCTGAACGCGGTCCGGCGGGAGGCCGGAGTGAGGTGGCTCAGCGATCGAAGCGCTGCTTGACCCGGGTGGCTTTACCCACCCGGTCCCGCAGGTAGAAGAGCTTCGCTCGGCGAACCTTACCGCGCCGCTCCACCTTGACGGAGGCAACCTGGGGGCTGTGGAGCATGAAGATCCGTTCCACGCCCACGCCCTGGAAGATGCGGCGCACGGTGATGGTGGCGTTCAGGCCGCCGTGGCGCTTGGCGATCACCACTCCCTCGTAGGGCTGCACGCGCTCCTTGTTGCCCTCGCGGATGCGCACGCCCACCTTCACGGTGTCGCCCACGTAGATCTCGGGCAGGTCGCTCTTGAGCTGCTCGGCCTCGAAGGCGCGGATCATCTCCTGAGCGCTCAGGCGGCCGGCGCGGGGCGTGGCCGTCCCGGCGGGCTGCTCCTGCACGGCGGTCGCCACGGCACCAGCCTCGGGCTGCTCGCTCGGCAGGGAATCGCCCTGTCCGACCTCGCCCGCCACGGGCTGGGTGGAGTCTGCCTGTCTGTCCTCAGCTGCCATCTGAGCTCCGCAACGCCTGGCCAAACCAAGAGTGTACCGGCCGGGGGGTCAGCCCCCTCCCCGCCGCAGGCGCTGCAGGGCCATGGCGCCGCCGCTCACCAGCATCCACAGCAGGCCCATGCCGTTGAGCAGCACGTACACCGTTTCCCCGTTGGGGCCGAACCAGGCGGTGAGCCATTCGCCTTCGTGCAGAACCATCAGCAGATGGGCCTGGTCGCGGCCCAGGCCGCCCCAGTCGCGCAGCAGCCGGTATCCCACGCCCGTGCTCACGGTGAGCAGCAGGGGCAGCAGCACCAGCGGGGCGGCGCCGGCGTGCAGCCGCCGCAGGCGCTGGACGAGCTGGACGGGCAGCAGGGGCATCGGTGCGGGACAACCGGGCGGCGGCGACCGGGCGGCGGCGGGTCCACCGTTGATAGCTTGACGGTCAATCCGTGCCCTGGCCGCGGGGCTGCCGCCCTCCTTCCATGAATCTCTTCGCCGATCTGCTGGCCAGCACCACCGCCAGCCGCCAGGGCGGGGCCCAGAGTGCCAGCCCCCCGGCCCAGGTGGCGACGGGCCCGCGCATCCAGAAATCCCGCCGCGGCGTGGAGGTGAAGAGCGCCCGCGAACTCGCCACCATGCGCCAGGCCAGCCGCATCGTGGCCACGGTGCTGCGCGAGATCATGGACCTGGCGGCCCCGGGCCTGACCACCGGCGACCTCGACGCCCACGCCGAACGGCGCATCCGGGAGATGGGTGCCACCCCCAGCTTCAAGGGCTACCACGGCTTCCCCGCCAGCATCTGCGCCTCGATCAACAACGAGGTGGTGCACGGCATCCCCAGCGGCAAGCGGGTGATCCGGGCCGGCGACCTGCTCAAGGTGGACACCGGCGCCTACTTCGACGGCTACCACGGCGACAGCTGCGTGACCATCTGCGTGGGCGAGGAGACCCCCGAGGAGGCCCGGCGGCTGGCGCGGGTGGCCCAGGAATCGCTGATGCAGGGTCTGGCCCGGATCAGGGCCGGCAACACCCTGCTGGACATCGCCGGCGCCGTGCAGGACCACGTGGAGGCCCACGGCTACGCGGTGGTGGAGGACTACACGGGCCACGGCGTCGGCCGCAACCTGCACGAGGAGCCGTCGGTGTTCAACTTCCGCACCCGCGACCTGCCGAACATGACCCTGCGGGCCGGCATGACCCTGGCGGTGGAGCCGATCCTCAATGCCGGCAGCAAGGCCTGCCGCACCCTCAGGGACCGCTGGACCGTGGTGACCGTGGACGGCAGCCTCTCGGCCCAGTGGGAGCACACCGTGGCCGTGACCAGCGACGGCTGCGAGATCCTCACCGACCGCGACTTCTAGGCGCGCGTCAGCAGCCGGTAATAGAGCCAGCGCCCCAGGGTGGCCGCCGGCATCAGCACATAGGTGAGCGGGTTGGGGGTGACGATGATCAGGTTCAAGCCCAGCCCGGCCTGGGCCAGCACCTGGCCCGCCACGAAATCGGCGCTCATCACCCCCACCGGATTGAGGGCCGAGCGGAAGGGCCCCAGCACCAGCCGCCGCAGCCGCAGCCGGGGACCGGCCAGATCCAGGGCCCGCAGACTCAGCAGCTGGCCCAGCAGGCGCTTGCTGATCTCATAGAGCGGGCTGAGGGCGGGCTGGATCTCGGCCTCCGAGGTGTTCACCCACACCTCGGCGCGGGGCCTCCCCGGCTCCAGCGGGCGCTCCGCCACCTCGGCGGCGAACAGCTCCAGCAGCCGCCAGCTGCTCAGGGCGTTCACCTCCAGGGATCGGACGCTGGCCGTGGCGTCGCGCTGGCCGTACACGTTGACGCCGTGGTTGAGCACGAGCACGTCCACCTCCCGCAGCAGCTCCCGCAGCTCCTCCTCCTGGCCCACGCACCAGGTCACATCGCGCAGGGGGATCGGCTGGCCTGCGGTGTCGCGCAGGTCGAACCGGCGCGGTCCGCAGCTGAGGGCGATCAGCCGGGCGCCGCGTCCGTGCCAGCGGCGCAGCAGCGCCTGGCCCAGGCTGCCGCTGGCGCCCGTGATCGCCACGCAGGGGGGTGAGGTCATCGCCGGGGTTGCGTCATCGGGGAAACGCGCCGCTCGCCCGGGGCGGGCGAAGAACCATCATGGGTGCCATGGCTCTGAGTGTTTTCCGGGATCCGTGGCAACCCTGAATCCCCAGCGCGCAGCGCGCCGGTGAACGCAGCTCGCCGCACCACCATGATCTCTCCTCCACC
>JBFLKL010000164.1:0-5618 GCA_040883175.1 Synechococcaceae cyanobacterium
GGCGGCGGTGCTCCGGCCGGCGTCACTGCTGGTGGTGGGAGCCCTGGGCGCAATCCTGATCCAGCTCAGCCGCTGGTGCTGGACCCTTGGGGAAACCGGCCGGGTGGCCGGCGCCGCCCAGGCCACCACCCAGGCCGTGGACGGGGTGTTTGTGCTGCTCGCGATGCTGGCCCCCCGGCTCAGCGGTCTGGTCTTTTCAGGCTGCCCTCGTCTGAAGAAACACAAAGCGCCACGTCCCCTTCAGGAGGGCAGATCAAGCCGTTCTGTAACGTTGGCAAAGGGTGGTCCGACCACCCGCTCTCCCTTCCCAATCAAGGTGTGTCGCGATGAAAAGGCTGGTTGCCTGGCTGATGAGTGGGGTGCTTGTGGTGGGTCTGCTGGTCGGCCTGATGCTGGCACCATCCGCCCAGGCGGCTGAACTGCGCAACCGCGCCGACGAGAAGATCGCCGAGCGTGGCGACAAGGTGGACCTGAACAACAGCTCGGTGCGGCGCTTTCAGGATTTCCCCGGGATGTATCCCACCCTGGCCGGGAAGATCGTGCTCGGCGGCCCCTACGCCAGCGTGGATGACGTGCTCCAGCTTGATCTGACCGACCGCCAGCGCGAACTGTTCAACAAGTACAAGGACAACTTCACCGTCACCCCTGCTGAGATCGCCCTGAACGAGGGCTTCGATCGCATCAACGACGGCCAGTACCGCTGAGCGGAACTCCTTACACTCAACAGACCGTTGTCAGCCGTCGGGCCTGCCGGCGGCTTTTTCATGCCGGCTGCTGCCGGGAAGCCTCCTGCAGCCATGGCGGATCACCTCCCGGAGCAGCGCCGATCCATGCAGCGGGCCGGTGATCTCCAGCGCGGCTGGGACGTGGTGGTGGTGGGGGGAGGCGCTGCCGGGCTGATGGCCTGCCTGGAGCTGCCCGCACAGCTGAGCGTGCTGCTGCTGCACAAGGAGCGCAAGCCGCGCTCGGCCAGTCGCTGGGCCCAGGGGGGCATCGCCGCCGTGACGGCTGCGGAGGACAGCTTCGCCAGCCACCGCGACGACACCCTGCGGGCAGGGGCCGGCCTGTGCGACGACGATGCCGTGGAATTGCTGGTGCACCAGGCCCCGGCCTGCGTGCAACGGCTGCTGGATCTGGGTATGGGCTTCGATCGCGAGGGCGCGGCTCTGAGCACCACCCTGGAAGCCGCCCACAGCCACCGCCGGGTGCTGCACGCCCAGGACCGCACCGGGGGGGCCCTGGTGGATGCGCTGGAGCGGCAGGTGCGGCAACGGCCGGGGCTGCGGCAGCTCGATGACACCGTGGCGCTGCGGCTCTGGATCGAGGCGGGGCGCTGCCAGGGTCTGCAGGTGCTGTGCACTGGCTGGATCGGCTGGCTGAGAGCCAGGGCGGTGGTGCTGGCCACCGGCGGCGGCGGCCACCTGTTCGCCCACACCACCAATCCCGCCCAGTCCAGCGGCGATGGGGTGGCGATGGCCTGGCAGGCCGGCGCGGCGGTGCGCGACCTGGAGTTCGTGCAGTTCCATCCCACGGCTCTGATGCTCCCGGGGGCCCCCCATTTCCTGATTTCCGAGGCGGTGCGGGGCGAAGGAGCCCGTCTGCGGGACCACCAGGGAGCGAGCCCGGTAAGCCGGCTGGCGGGTGGGGATCTGGCCCCCCGCGACCAGGTGAGCCGGGCCCTGGCCCGGGCGATGCAGGAGCAGGGGGTGGATCACCTCTGGCTGGACCTGCGGCCGGTGGGGGAGGCACGCCTGCAGCGCCAGTTCCCCACGATCCTGGGGCGCTGCCGATCGCTGGGCCTTGAGCCCCTGCGTGAGCCGCTGCCCGTGGCACCGGCGGCCCACTACTGGATGGGCGGCGTGGCCACAAATCTGGATGCGGCCACCAGCGTTGCCGGGCTCTACGCCGTTGGGGAGGTGGCCTGCACCGGGGTGCACGGAGCCAACCGCCTGGCCAGCAACTCACTGATGGAGTGCCTGGTGTTCGCCCGCCAGCTGCGCCACATCCGGCTCGGGCCACCGCTCGACGACCAGCGCCTCGGACTCCAGGAGCAGGGCCCGGGGTTGCCGGGGCGCCTGCCCGATCTCGACAGCCTCGAGCGGCGGATCGCCGATCTGCGCGATCTCTGCTGGCGGGTGGGCGGGGTGGAGCGACGCGGCCATGACCTCGCCCAGGCCCTTCCTCTCGTACGCCGCGACCGGCGGGCCGTGGAGGCCGACGAGACCTGGCTTTACCTGCAGAACCTGCCCCTCAGGGCCTGGCTGCAGCTGGCCGCGGACCAGGCCTCCCGGCTGGCCGGCCTGCAGGAATGGCACCAGCGCCTCACCCTGGCCGAACTGCTGATCGAAGCGGCCCTGTTCCGGCAGGAGAGCCGCGGCGGCCACTTCCGCACCGATGCCCCCAGTCCCCAGCCCTACTGGCGGCGGCACACGGTGCAGCAACGCCGAATCGGCATCCGCACCGCCGCGGTCAGGACGGCTGGAAGCCGCTGAGCTCCGCCAGCCGCTCCAGGGGCTTGGCACCGGACTCGAGCCGGCCGTTGATCTCCCAGCTGGGGAAGCCCTCAACCCCCTTGCTGCGGCAGAGCTCCGCCTGGCTGTCGCGGCCGTCCTCGGCGCACTCGATCACGGTGAGGCGCTCGGTGGCCTCCTTCCCGAACAGCCGTTTCTGGTCAGCGCAGTGGGGACACCAGTAGGCCGAGTACATCACCGCACCGGTGGCAGTGAGATGCTCGGCCAGAGCGATCGCCTCCGGGCTGCTGCTGGTGGTCACCGGCGGTGCCGCGCGGCCGTCGGCCACGGAGGTCCCGGAGGGGTCGGCGGCGGCCGCCCAGCCGAGCCCAGCCAGGGCGACCACGAGCGCGACGGCAACGATCCGGAACAGCAGCTGGCCGCGGTCGGGCCAGTCGCCGCCGATCAGGCTGAGCACGAACAGGGCCAGGCTCAGCAGGGCTGAGAGGACGCAGAAGAAACAGAAGGCCTCGATCTTGAACACCATCACGCCCATCAGCACCAGGCTGAACACGGCCATGCCGGTGCTGAGCAGGAGCAGCCCCCACCAGCTCAGGGAGGCCAGGCCGGCCCTGGACTCTCCCCGCAGCACCAGAGGCAGCAGCGCCAGCAGGAGCACGGCGGCGTAGGCCAGGAAACCGAACAGCGACAGGGGCTGGCCCAGCACCGTGCCCCAGGCGCTGGCCAGCACCCGGTCGCAGCCGTCGGCACCGCCGGGACAGCTCAGATCCCCGAACAGGCCCCAGCGCTCCAGGGTGATCGAGCCGGTGTCAACCATCCCCACGGTGGCCAGCACGGCCATCACCACCCGCACCCAGCGATTGCCGGAATCACCGCGGCGACGGCTGGAGCTGAGGCGTTCGCTGAGGCGGCTGGAGGTCACGGGCTTCAAGCGTCGGCGCCATTGTCGCAGCCACAGCACCGGCCCAGCCCCGAGCCCATAGGGTGGTGGATCGGCCTGCAACGCCCATGACCACCAGCTCCGGCGCTGCCCTCACGGGCGGCATGCCCCGCAAGACCGTCGCCTTCACCCACCTGGGCTGCGAGAAGAACCGGGTGGACACCGAGCACATGCTCGGCCTGCTGGCCGAGGCCGGCTACGGCGTCAGCGCCGACGAGAGCGAGGCCAGCGTGGTGGTCGTGAACACCTGCAGCTTCATCCAGGACGCGCGTGAGGAATCGGTGCGCACGTTGGTGGAGCTGGCGGAACAGGGCAAGGAGCTGATCATCGCCGGCTGCCTGGCCCAGCATTTTCAGGAAGAGCTGCTCGAGAGCCTGCCGGAGGCCAGGGCCATCGTGGGCACCGGCGACTACCAGCACATCGTCAGCGTGCTGGAGCGGGTGGAGGCCGGCGAGCGGGTGAACCAGGTGAGTGCTGTGCCCACCTTCGTGGGCGATGAGCACCTGCCCCGCTACCGCACCACCAGCGAGGCGGTGGCCTACCTGAAGGTGGCGGAAGGCTGCGACTACCGCTGCGCCTTCTGCATCATTCCCCACCTGCGCGGCGACCAGCGCTCCCGGCCGATCGAATCGATCGTGGCCGAAGCCCGGCAACTCGCCGAGCAGGGGGTGCAGGAGCTGGTGCTGATCAGCCAGATCACCACCAACTACGGCCTCGACCTCTACGGCAAACCCCAGCTCGCCGAACTGCTGCGGGCCCTGGGGGAGGTGGAGATCCCCTGGATCCGGGTGCACTACGCCTATCCCACCGGGCTCACCGCCGAGGTGCTGGCGGCCTACCGGGACGTGGCCAACGTGCTGCCCTATCTGGATCTGCCGCTGCAGCACAGCCATCCGGAGGTGCTGCGGGCCATGAACCGCCCCTGGCAGGCCGATGTCACCGGCGGTGTGCTGCGCCGCATCCGCGAGCAGCTGCCCGAGGCGGTGCTGCGCACCACCTTCATTGTGGGCTTTCCCGGCGAAACAGAGGAGCACTTCCGGCACCTGCTGGAGTTCGTGGCCGAGCAGCAGTTCGACCACGTGGGCGTGTTCACCTTCTCGCCCGAGGAGGGCACCCCGGCGGCGGAACTCCCCAACCAGGTACCGGCGGCGGTGGCCCAGGAGCGCAAGGACCGTCTGATGGCCCTGCAGCAACCCATCGCCGCCGAACGCAACGCCGGTTGGGTGGGGCGGATCGTGGATGTGCTGATCGAACAGGAGAACCCCGGCACCGGCGAGATGATCGGCCGCTGTGCCCGCTTCGCCCCGGAGGTGGACGGCGAGGTGCGGGTGATGCCCGGGCAGGGCGGACTGTGCGCCGCTCCGGGCACACTGGTGCCCGTGCGTCTGACCGCCGCAGACACCTACGACCTGATCGGCGAAGTGGTGGGTGCCGGAGCGATGGTGGCCGAGGCCCTGACGGCCGTCAGATCAGCTTGATTCCCCGCAGCACGAAGGAGGCGGCGATGGCGGCCACCAGCCCCCCGCCCACAAGAGCCAGATAGATCGCCGCGCCCATGGCCGTTGCCGTCAGAAGGGTAAGGCCATTACAGCAGAGCTCCGGAACCGGCAACCGGCCACGGCTGTCACCGGACCCGGGATCCAGTGCCGGGTCTGGCCCAGCCGATGATTCCGGCCAATCCCACTAGGGTTGCTGTGATGAGCGTGCCAGCGCCGCGCGAGCGATCTGGCTGCTCCCCTTTCGCTGACGATCCATGCGCGCTCTGCTCATCTATCCCGAGTTCCCGAAGACCTTCTGGAGCTACGAAAAGATCCTGGAGCTGATCAACCGCAAGGTGCTCCTGCCCCCGCTGGGCCTGGTGACCGTGGCGGCCCTGCTTCCCCAGAGCTGGGAGATGAAGCTGGTGGACCGCAACGTGCGCGAGGTGAGTGAAGCGGAATGGGACTGGGCCGAGCTGGTGGTGATCTCCGGGATGATCGTGCAGAAGGCCGACATGGCCGAGCAGATCGCCCGGGCCAAGGCCCGTGGGCTGCCGGTGGCCGTGGGGGGCACCTTCGCCAGCTCCACCCCCGATGCGCCGGAGCTGGACCAGGCAGATTTCAAGGTGCTCGACGAGGGCGAGATCACCCTGCCGCTGTTCGTGGAGGCCCTGGAGCGGGGCGAGACCAGCGGACGCTTCACGGCCAACGGCGAGAAACCCGACGTCA
>JBFLKL010000165.1:0-5479 GCA_040883175.1 Synechococcaceae cyanobacterium
AGGCGTTCCTGGAGCACCTTGCCAGCCACACCGGGCTGGACATCACCGGTATCGGCAGGATCAGCCCGCCCTGGACCTACCGGCTGCTGGCCCTGCTCAGCGCTCTGATGCTGGCGGGCCACTGAGGCCCGCATGGGCGGGGCTCAGGCGCTCAGGCTGCGCAGCGACGGGGTGCGGTCAACCGTCCCCATCTCCCCGTCGGCAAGGGTCTCGAGGCTGAAGCGATAACCCTGCTGACGCATGGTCTCGATGCCACCGCCCTCGCCGAGGCCGGCCTGCTCGAGCTTGCGGCGCAGGGTGAGAACCTGGGTGTCCACCGAGCGGGGGCCACCACTGAAGGGGGGCCAGGCCATGCGCAGCAGCTCCTGCCGGGTGCGAACCACCCCGGGGGGCATCAGCAGGGCACAGAGCAGGGCGAATTCCCGCGGACTGAGTTCCACGGGCTGATCGCGCAGCGTCACCTGCCGCAGCAGCAGATGCACCTCAAGGGGGCCGACGCAGACGCGCTCCTGAAGGCCGGTGCCGCTGCGACGCAGCAAGGTGCGGCACCGGGCAGCCAGTTCCTCAAGCCCGAAGGGCTTGCGCAGCACGTCGTCGGCACCCGCATCGAGCAGGGTGACCATCGGCTCGGAGCCCGAGCGGGCCGTGAGCACCATCACCGGGCAGTGCAGCTGATTGGCCAGCCGCAGAGCGCTGCTTTCGTCCAGCAGCTCAGCACTCACCAGGAGATCGGGCGCCTGGTCGCGACACAGCTGAAGGGCTTCCCGGGCCGAGGCCACCGCTGCCGCCAGATGGCCGTCCTGCCGGAGCCGTTGGGCCAGCACCGTGCGCAGGGTGGCGTGGGGGTCGACGACAAGGACACGCTTGGCTCCGCCGGCACTCACCCCAGGATCAGGAGCGGAGGCGGACGCCGGCAGCGGAGAAGACGGTCGTGGTGGTGTGGAGTCGGTGGCTGGCATGGTCCCTGGGTGCCATGAGTCTGGCACCCCAATCCCTTCAACCTATCGGAGTCGAGCCACGGGTTCGGGTATCAGCCGCTGCCTTTGCAACTGACCACCATGGCGGCATTGGCAGAATGCAACCAAGATCCCCGTCCCCAATGACTGCGCTGCAGCACCCCGACGCCATCCGCCACTTCCAGTCGCTGTGTGACGCCTGTCAGGAACTGGCCCAGCGCCACCACGGCCCGCAGGACCTGCGGCTCTACGCGGATGGCTACCTGCACGCACTGCGTCGCACGGCCGTCCTGGATCCCCTGGCCCAGCGTCGTCTGGAGGAGCTGGTGGATCGCTGGATCCTCGACCCCTCCAGTTTCATCGGCGCCGATGGCGATCCCCGCAGCCTCTACGAGCCCGGCCTCCACCACTGAGGAGGCAGCGGTCAGCTGGCCAGGGCCACAGCCAGCTGCTCGCGCAGTTCGCCCGAGTTGTACATCTCGATGAGGATGTCTGACCCACCCATGAATTCGCCGTTCACGTAAACCTGGGGGATGGTGGGCCAGTCGGAGTACTCCTTGATCCCCTGACGGATCTCCATGTCCGAGAGAACGTCGAAGGTTTCGAAGGACACGCCCATGGCGTGCAGGATCTGGACCACGTTGTTGGAGAAACCGCACTGGGGCATCAGCTTTGTGCCCTTCATGAACACGAACACCGGGCTGCTGGCGATCAGGGTCTCGATGCGTTGCTTGACGCTGGCATCCATGAATCAGCTGGGGGTTGAGGTTTGCAGAGCCAGGGCGTGGATCGCCTCACTGGCCAGTTCCTGGCGCAGGGCGCCATACACCAGTTGGTGCTGTCTGATGCGGGTGAGACCAGTGAAGGCGCTGGACACGACCTTCACCTGCAGGTGATCACCACCACCGGTGAGGTCTTCGACCTCAACGGCAGCATCGGGCATGGCGCGATGGATGGCCGCCTTGACCTGGTCGGGTTGGACCATCGGGAGAGAGAGGAACGGCCGGAATCTAGGCACCCTTCCCGCTGGACTGGCTGGCTAGCTCCCGCCCGAGGCCGCCTGGCCGGCGGTGTAGGGCGTGCTGGCGAAACCGATCTCCACCAGGGCCTGATAGGCCTGGCGACCCTCGTCGCTGACCGGCGTCATCACCTTCACCACCTCCACCAGCAGCGGCACAGCCACCTCGGTCTGATTCTGCCGGCGGAACAGGGCAGCAAGGCGCAGATTGGTCTGGGCCAGAACCTGCAGGGTCTCGCGGCCCTTCTGATCCATCTCCCTCGGAATGCGGGCATCAAGGCCGCGGAAGGCCCCGCTGATGTCGCGATAGAAACCGAGCAGCCGCCGCGACAGATCGCGGGCCTGGTCATAGAGGCGACGCGCTTCGGCAAGATCACCGCGCGCAGCGGCTGCATCACCGCGGGTCAGCAGGCCGCGCACGGTCTCCAGGCTGAGGGGGTTGGTGACGGCCCCGTCGCTGCGCGGCACCTCCTGGGCCCGCAGGGGCGGCAGGGCGAGGGGACCGGCCATCCCCAGCGCCGCCAGGGCGATCACGGGCAGCGACCAGCTGCGGCTGACCAGCCGTGGCCGGGAGAGCATCCGGCTGTGAAGCTGACCGCAGAGGAGGCCGCCTCGATGGCGGGGAGAGCGACGCACGGCGGACGGAGACTGTGGAGGGGCGAACTCTAAGGGGACTGTTCTCCGGCCTCCCTGGACTGCACGGCTTCAGCACCCGCGGCACACCGGGCCGCGGCCCGGTGCTCCAGCTGCTGCAGCGCAGCGGCCAGATGGCGTGTGAAGGCCCGGGCGGCATCACGTCCCTCGGCCTCGATCTGCATCGGCTCTCCGAAACACACCGCCGCGCGGTCGCAGGGCCGGGGCCAGGGGTGGCTGTAGGCGATGCCCACCGGCACCACCGGCACCGAAACACCGCGGCTGGAGGCCAGGGCCGCCAGCCGGGCCAGGCCCTGCTGCAGACGCATCGACTCCTCGCCGTGGCGGCGGATGCGACCCTCCGGAAACACCACCAGCTGCTCCCCCGCCTCCAGCAGTTCCAGAGCGTGGCGCAGGCTGGCCAGTGAGGGACGCGACTGGTTCACGGCGAAGCAGCCCAGACGACGAAGGAACCAGCCCTGAACACCCTCCATCTCATCGATGGTGACCATGAAGCGGCAGTCGCGGCCAGTGGCGCGGCGCCCGGCGGCATGGGGGAGCAGCAGGGCGTCCCAGCGCGCCTTGTGGGTGGGCGCCAGCAGCAGCGGACCCTGGCGGGGCACCCGCTCGAAGCCCTCCACGGTGATCGCGCGGAACCAGAGCGGCAGGGTGAGGTCCTGGGTGAGCACCATGGCCAAGGGGCTCAGCCAGGGGCTGATGCGGCTGGTCACCGGCTGCTTTCCATGGGGTGCCTTCGCTCCACTGGACTCTCCACCGAGGACCATCTCTGCGCTGCGGGCCAGGCTGGTGACCATGAGGGGGGATGCGGCCGGCGAATCCCGTGAACCACGCGGCAGGCAAGCTAGGGAGACTCAGCCCTGCAGGCGGTTCAGGGAGGGCAGTTGGTGTTCCGGCGCGGCGCCGACAGTCCATAGGATCCGGCTTTGGCTGCGGGCGAGATGGCCAGCCTCGGCGTCAACATCGACCACATCGCCAATGTGCGCCAGGCGCGGCGCACGGTGGAGCCCGATCCGGTCACCCATGCCCTGCTGGCGGAACTGGGCGGCGCCGACGGCATCACCGTGCACCTGCGGGAGGACCGGCGTCATATCCAGGACCGGGACGTGGAGCTGTTGCGCGCCACCGTGCGCAGCCGCCTCAACCTGGAGATGGCCGCCACCCCGGAGATGGAGGCGATCGCCCTGCGCATCCGGCCGGACATGGTGACCCTGGTGCCGGAGAAGCGCCAGGAGGTGACCACCGAGGGAGGCCTCGACGTGGCTGGCCAGCTCGCGTCACTGCAGGCCCTGGTGGGCAGGCTGCATGGCACCGGCATCGCCGTGAGCCTGTTCGTGGATGCCGATCCCTCGCAGCTTGAAGCCAGCGCCGCCAGCGGCGCCCGCTGGGTGGAACTGCACACCGGCGGCTACGCCGAGGCCGGCTGGGATCAGCAACCAGCCGCGCTGGCCCGGCTGCAGGAGGGCTGCTTCATCGCCCGCAGCCTGGGACTGCGGGTGAACGCCGGCCACGGACTCACGTACCAGAACGTGGAGCCGGTGGCGGCGATCGAGGGCATGGAGGAGCTCAACATCGGCCACACGATCGTGGCCAGGGCCCTGGCCGTGGGTCTGGAGCAGGCGGTGCGGGAGATGAAGGCGCTGGTCCAGAATCCGCGCCGCGACCCCCTCTTCGGCAGCCATCAGCCATGAGCACCTTCCACTTCGTCGCCGCCAGCGAGCGCTTCCTCACCGAGGAGGAGCCCCTGGAGGAGGTGCTGCGCGAACGCATCCGCAATTACGGGGAGCAGGGCAAGGAGATCGACTTCTGGCTGGTGCGACGTCCGGCCTTCCTGGAGAGCGCCGAACTGGCCGCCACCAGCCGGGGCGTGCCCCGGCCTGCGGCGGCGGTGGTGTCCACCGACGAGAAGTTCATCACCTTCCTGAAGCTGCGGCTGGAGTTCGTGCTCAAGGGTCGTTTCGACGCCCCCAGCACCGCCATCCCCGATGCCCTGGCCAGCGCCGCCTAGAACAGCCCCAGAAAACGCCGCCGCGGTTTTTCCCCGTCGTCGATGGCGTCGCCGACCCTGTCCTTGCCGGCATCGTTCCGGTCGCCACGGCGACCCTGGCCACCGTCCTGCTGGTACCGGGGTTTGTTGTCGCCGATGGTGAGCAGGGCCTCCTTGTTCTTCCACCACACCCAGTCGCG
Organism: Synechococcaceae cyanobacterium; assembly: GCA_040883175.1. Lineage (GTDB taxonomy): Bacteria > Cyanobacteriota > Cyanobacteriia > PCC-6307 > Cyanobiaceae > NIES-981. The sequence goes on from JBFLKL010000165.1 coordinate 4,813, forward strand.
GATGGGCGGGGTGCGGGCCAGCTGGTCGCGGGTGAGGCCAAGACCAAGCTTGGCGGAGGCATCCAGCAGCACATCGAGCATCTGCTCGCCGTCGCTGCAGCGGGCGAGGGCTTCATTGGTGCGTCGGGCGCCGTTGAGGGCCTGCACCAGCGCCTTCACCCGCTGGCTCACCGACATCGAACGCAGATCCATCACCACCCCTGGGCACCGGGGCTGACCGTACCAACGCCCGGCAGGCGGGTGACAAGGGCGGCGTGAAGGCGCAGACTGTCACTAACGCAACATTCTGATGCCGCCCCATTCCCGGCCAGCCCGTCACTGGATCGTCGGTGACGTCCATGGCTGTGCCGACTCCCTGAAGCGTCTGCTGCAGGGGCTGCCGGCGGACGATCGGCTTGTCCTCTGCGGTGATGTGATCAACCGCGGCCCCCAGATTCAGCGGACCATGGAGCTGGCGTGGAGCCTGGTGCGCAGCGGCCGCGCCGTGTGGCTGCAGGGCAACCACGAGGCCGATCTGGTGGCGGATCTGAACCGCGAGGATGCCGCCAGCGCCGATCGGCTTGCCGGCTGCGACACCTACCGCCAGCTGGGCGGTGATCTCTGCCGTATCTGGCGCCGACGGCTCGAGAACCTGCCCAGCGTTTACCCGGGCCGCGGCTGGGTGGCC
>JBFLKL010000166.1:0-15564 GCA_040883175.1 Synechococcaceae cyanobacterium
CACGCACTGATGGACGGGGTTCATGTGGGCCGTTATTACGAGGCCGTGCAGGGCTATCTCGACCATCCCGATTTCATCGCCACAAAAGCGTAGGCGCGCGGGCCATACCGCCGCCTATACCTCCGCCGTACTTCTGGCGGGTCTCAACGGCAGCCGCCCCCTGTTACACCACCGCGCCCCCGGCCTGCAGCGCCTCCACCAGCTTCAGCTTCTGGGCCGGCGCCACCCGGGCGAACACCTGCCCATGGCTGGCCGCCGAGGCAAAGGCGGCAGCATCCATGGCCCCCAGTTCCTGGCCGGTGTAGGCCCGCAGCTCCTCGGCGCCGGCTGAGCCGATGCCCATGCGGACGGCGATGGCGGCGGCGGTGGCGGCGTGGTCGCCGGTGATCATGCGCACCGAGATGCCGGCCCGCTGGCAGGCCTCCACGGCACGGATCGCTTCCGGCCGCGGCGGATCGAGCATGCCCTGCAGACCCAGAAACACGAGCTCACCGTCGAGATCGGCATGGTCGAGGTCGTGGCGGTGGTGGGGCATCAGCCGCGAGGCGAAGGCGATCAGCCGCAGGCCCTCCCCGGCCAGGGCCTCCACCCGGCGATGGATGGCCTCGGCCTCGAGGGGCACCACGGCGCCATCGGCGGCGAGCATGCCGCCGCAGCGCGGCAGCAGCGCCTCCACCGATCCCTTCACCTGCAGCGACCGCTCCTGTCCGTCATGGAGGGTGGCCATGTACTGGTAGTCGGAGGCGAAGGGAATCGCATCCAGCCGCGGGAACACAGGCTCCAGCCCCGCCCGGGTCAGGCCGCCCTTCTCCGCCGCCGCCAGCAGGGCCGCCTCGGTGGGGTCGCCCTCCATGGTCCAGACACCGTGCTGCTGCCTGAGGCGGGAGTCGTTGCAGAGCACGCCGCAGCGCAGCACCTGCTCCAGGGGTTGCGGCAGGGGATCCACCACGGCACCGTCCGCATCGAGCAGGTCGCCGTGGGGGCTGTAGCCGGTGCCGCTCACCCGGTAGCTGACCCCACCCGCCACCACCACCTGCACCGTCATCTGGTTTTCGGTGAGCGTGCCGGTCTTGTCGGAGCACACCACAGTGGCGCTGCCCAGGGCCTCCACGGCCGGCAGCTTGCGGATGATGGCGTGCCGGGCGGCCATGCGGTTCACGCCGATGGCCAGGGTGATCGTGACCACCGCCGGCAGGCCCTCCGGGATGGCGCTGACCGCCAGGGCCACGGCCGCCTCGAACACCTGGGCGAAGGGCTGACCGCGGCCCAGGCCGATGGCCAGGGTGAGGGCCGCCACCGCCAGGATGAAATAGAGCAGCACCCGGCTGAAGCGGGCGAAGCGGCGGGTGAGCGGTGTGCTCAGCGACACCCGCTTTTGCAGGGAGCGGGAGATCTCGCCCATCTCGCTGGCCTCACCGGTGGCCACCACCACGCCCCGGCCCTGGCCGAAGGTCACGTAGCTGCCGGCATAGGCCATGCAGCGGCGATCGGCCAGGGGGGTGTCGGCCGGCAGGGGCTCCAGGTCCTTGGCCACGGGCAGGGATTCGCCGGTGAGGCCCGACTCGTCGATCTGCAGGTCGCGCACCACCAGCAGGCGCAGGTCGGCCGGCACCTTGTCGCCGGCCGCCAGCAGCACCACATCCCCCGGCACCAGCTCCCGAGCCGGGATGCGCAGCGTCTGACCATCGCGCAGCACGGTGGTTTCGGTGCTCACCGCCCGGGCCAGAGCCGCGATCGCACCTTCGGCCTGGGCCTCCTGCAGATAGCCGATCACGGCGTTGATCAGCGTCACCGCCCAGATCACCAGGGCGTTGGTCCAGGAGCCCAGCAGGGCCTTGATCAGGCCGGCCGCCAGCAGGATGTACAGCAGGGGCTGGTGAAACTGCAGCAGCAGCTTCAGCCAGGCCGGCTGGCCGGGCGGCGCCGGCAGTTCGTTCCAGCCGTGGCGCTCCTGCCTGGAGGCCACCTCGGCGGCCTCCAGGCCGGCGAGCGGGTCACTGCCGAGCTCCGAGAGCAGTTGGGCGGGGGCCATGGCATGGGGCTGGCCCAGGGGCGGCGCAGCGCTGCCGGCAGCTGGGGTGGTGCTCGCCGGCGGCATGGCGCTGCGGGACGGTAAACCGATGGCCGCAACCTAGACAGATCACCCCAGGCCCACGGCCAGCGCCACGACCGCCACAATCAGGCCATGGTCCTTTTCGATCGGCAGCAGGAGCAACCATGCAGGCCCCGGACACCCAGCGCAGCACCCGGGCCATCCATCGCTGGATCAAGACGGACTGTGGACGCGCCAAGTACGCCCGACTGGCGAGCCGTGGTGGCGCTCTGGCCCGGCTGCGGCTGCTGTGGTTCGTGGTGATCGCCGCCCTGCGCGACTGGCGGCTGCCGGGGCCTCCTGCCTGAGGCAGGCAGCGCCAGGTCAGGGGGCTGATCAGGGGGTCGCAGGCTGCTCCAGCGCCCGCCGCGCCGCCCGGCCCACCAGCACCACGCTGGCCGCGGTGGCCGCCACCCCCACCAGCCGCAGGGTCCAGGTGCCGGCGTCGGCCTGGCCGGAGAGCACCTCCCCGAAGCTGGCCACATCCCCCGCCAGGGCCCCCAGGCTGCAGAACAGGATGGTGCCCGGCACGATGCCGACCAGGCCGATCGAAAAGTCGCGCAGGCTCACGTCGCTGAGGCCGTAGGCGAGGTTGAGGAGGCTGAAGGGAAAGGCCGGCGACAGACGGGTGAGCAGCACCAGCCGCAGCCCCTCACGGCTCACGGCCTGCTCGATCGCCTGCAGCTTCGGCGCCGCCGCCAGGCGCCGCCGGGCCCAGCTCCGCAGCCAGCCGCGGCCCAGCAGGAAGACGACCTCGGCGCCAAGGCTGGCCCCCACCAGCACCACCAGGCTGCCCCACCAGGGCCCATAGAGCGCGCCGGCCAGCATCGAGGCCCACACTCCCGGAAGCAGCAACGTCACCCAAAGCGCATAGAGCGGCACGAAGGCCACCGCCCCCAGGGGTGAGCGCAGGGCGGGAAGCAGCTGATCGAGCAGGGCGGAGAACTCCATGGCCGGGAGGGCTGGCGAGGGTTGGCCGGATGCCATGCCTAGCCTGCAGCCCGATGCACTCCGCCATGAGGCCTGCCTGCCGCCACTCCGGCATTCGCGCCCCGTGGCTCGGCCCGGTGCTCGTCGTGCTCTGCGCGCTGGCCCTGGCCCTGGCGCCGGCCTGGAACGCTGCCCGGGCAGACACCGAGGCGTCCCGCTCCCCCGCGCCGATCGTGCTCGACGGCCGCACCCTGTTCCGCATCTGGCCCTCCAGCAACCTCAGTGCCGAGCAGCGCAGTGAGGCCATCAACACCCAGCTCGCCGAAACGGCGGCCGGCGAAGGAGAGCTGGACCTGGAGCTGCGCCGCAGCAACAACCTGCCGGTGGTGGTGCTCAACGGCCGCACCCTGCTCACCGTCACCGAGCGCGACGTGCCCGAGGGCATGGAGGCGATGGAGCAGGCGGCCGCCTGGCGGCAGCAGCTGGAGCAGGCGCTGAGGCGGGCCCGGCTCGAGCGACGACCGGACCACCTGAGGCGCAAGCTGCCCCAGGTGCTGGCGGTGCTGGCGCTTGCCCTGGGGGCGCACGTGGGGCTGGGGACGATCTGGCGGCGCCGTTTTCCCCAGGCCTGGGGTCTGGGGCAGCAGGAGCCGGACTCGCGCCAGAGCCGGAGCATCCGCTTCCTGCAGCGCACGGCGCTGGTACTGCTGCGCAGCGGTGTCTGGGTCGCGGCCCTGGTGTGGATCAGTGATCAGTTTCCGGTCAGTCGCAGTGCCCGCACCGCCGCGGTGCAGGCCGCCATCCGCTGGCTGGCGGTGCCCTTCCTGCCCCTGGGAGCCCGCAGCTATTCGCTGCTGGATGTGGTCGTCCTGGTGGCGCTGCTGCTGCTGCTGCTGCAGGCTGTGGGTCTGCTGCTGCGGCTGCTGCGCACCCGCGTGCTGCGCTACACGGGCATGAGCCTGGGGGGGCAGGAGGCCGTGGCCTTCCTCACCCGCTACGGCCTGCTGTTCTTCGGCACGCTGGTGCTGCTGCAGCTCTGGGGGCTCGATCTCACCTCCCTCACCCTGTTCGCCAGCGTGCTGGGCGTGGGTGTGGGCCTGGGCTTCCAGACGATCAGCAAGAACCTGCTCAGCGGGATGGTGATCATCTTCGAGCGGCCCATCCAGGTGGGCGATTTCGTGGAGATCGGCGATCTGCAGGGCACGGTTCAGCGCCTGGGACTGCGCAGCACGGTGGTGGAAACCCTGGATCGGGTGGCGATCATCGTGCCCAACTCGGAATTCCTCGATTCCCGGGTGGTGAACTGGAGCCACGGCAGTTCCGTGTCGCGGCTGCAGGTGCCGGTGGGGGTGGCCTACGGCTCCGACACCGCAACCGTGCGCGAGGCCCTGATCGCCGCCTGCGAGGGCCGCCGCTCTGTGCTCAGCGATCCCCCGCCAAAGGTGTTCTTCAGCGGCTTCGGCGACAGTTCCCTGAACTTCACCCTGCTGGTCTGGACCAGCGAGCCCCGACGCCAGTACGAGATCAAGAGCGACCTCAACTTCCGCATCGAAGCCCTGCTGCGCGAGCGGGGCATCACCGTGCCCTTCCCCCAGCGCGATCTGCACCTCAGCGGCGAGAGTCTGGAGCTGCGCCTGTCGGCGGAGCTGGAGAACCGCCTGATGGCGGCCAAGCAACATCGCGATGAAGACAGCCAGCCCCCGCACTGACAACGCTTCAGGCCGGGCAGGCCCCGCTGCCGGAACCGGCTCACACCCTTACGGTGGCAGGGTCGAGCCCCGGAGTCGAGCCCCATGGCCCGCCGCGCACGATCCGGCACGGCTGGATTCGCACCCGGAACCCGCACCGTCGACGCACCACCGGCTGGCCCGGAAGCCCAGCTCGTGGCCAAGCTGCAGCGCATCGAGGCGCTCTACGCCAGGGCCGGCAGCGATGGTGAGCGGGTGGCCGCTGAACGGGCCCGCGAGCGGATCCAGGCCCGCCTGGAGCAGCTGGCCGCCGAGGAGCCGCCGGTGGAATACCGCTTCTCGCTTGCGGATCAGTGGTCACGCCACCTGTTTGTGGCGCTCCTGAGGCGCTACGGCATCCAGCCCTACCGCTACAGCCGGCAGCGGCGCACCACGGTGATGGCTCGCCTCAGCCGCAGCTTCGTGAACGACACCCTCTGGCCGGAGTTCCTGGAGCTGCAGGCCAGCCTCTCGGCCTACTTCGACGCCCTCACCGACCGGGTGATCGAGCAGGCCCTCGAGGTGAAGGCGAGCGAAGCCGAGGAGCGGGACGAGGCAGCAGCAGCCGGCCAGCTGGAGCCGGCCGACCACCAGCCCTCTCTGCTGTGAGGCCCCGGGCAAGCCAGGGCCTGGCCAGCGATCCGCTTGCTTGTCGCCGCCACGGCCCTTACCCCAGCTCCGCCAGCCGCCTGCGGGCCAGCTCCGCCTGGGCTTCGGCCTCCGCCAGGTTGGCGCGGCACTCGGCCACCACCGCCGCCGGCGCCTTGCCGGCGAAGTTGGGGTTGGCCAGGCGACCGGACAGGCCTGCGATCTCCTTTTCGGCCCTGGCCAGATCCTTCGCCAGCCGGCCGCGCAGGGCGTCGAGATCCACCAGCCCCTCGATCGGCAGCAGCACCTGCAGCTCGCCGCACACCCCGGCGAGTGCCCGCTGGCCGCTGTCGCGATCGCGGCTGGCCTCAAGCCGCTCGGGGCTGAGCACCGCCACGCTCTCGGCGCGGGTGAGGGCGGTGATGTCGGCGGTGGCCTCCTGCAGCAGGGCGGCCAGCTCGCCGCGGCCGGTGACGAATTGCACCGGGGCGCTCTGGCTGGGCCTGAGGCCGGCCACGGCCCGCAGGTTGCGCACCACCCGGATCGCCTCGATCAGCTCGGCGAAGCTGGCCTCCAGCCGGTCGTTGAGGGCACTCTGATCCAGTGCCGGCCAGCGCTGCAGCGCCAGGAACGTGCCTTCCGGCTCACCGGTGAGGCCGTGCCAGAGCTCCTCGCTGAGATGGGGCATCAGCGGATGCAGCATCACCAGCAGCTCGTTCAGCACCTTGGCCAGCACCTGGCGGGCGGTGCGCTGCTGGGCCGGATCCTGCAGGCGCCGCTTGATCAGCTCCAGATACCAGTCGCACACCTCATTCCAGGCGAACTCGTAGAGCCCCTTGGCCGCCTCACCCAGGCCGTAGCTGCCGTAGCGCTCGGCGGTGAGCTGGTTCACCCGGGCCAGGCGCGAGAGGATCCAGAGGTCCGCCAGCTGCAGGGCCGCAGGATCGGGCTCGCCGAGGCTCGCGGGCGTCTCGCCGCCCAGGTTCATCAGGGCGAAGCGGGTGGCGTTCCAGAGCTTGTTGGCGAAGTTGCGCGCCGCCTCCACCGTGGCGGAGGTGTCGGACCTGCGGTCGTAGTCGAGGCGGATGTCCTGGCCGGCACCGGCCACCTCGCGCACCAGGGCGAAGCGCAGGGCGTCGGCGCCGTAGCGGTCGATCAGGAGCAGCGGGTCGATGCCGTTGCCGGCGCTCTTGCTCATCTTGCGGTTGTTCTCGTCCCGCACCAGGCCGTGGATGTACACGTCCCGGAAGGGGATCCAGGCCGCCGGGTCGCTGTCGCCCTCAGCCATCAGAGCGCCGGCCATCATCGTCATCCGGGCCACCCAGAAGAAGATGATGTCGAAGCCCGTCACCAGCACGCTGGTGGGATACCAGCGCTGCAGATCGGCAGCCTCCTGATCGGGCCAGCCCAGGGTGGAGAAGGGCCACAGGCCGCTGGAGAACCAGGTGTCGAGCACGTCGGGGTCCTGCTCGAGCACGACGGGGTGGGCGTGGGTGCCGCCGCCGAACTGCGCCTCGGCCTTCGCCATGGCCTCCGTCTCATCCCGTGCCACCACGTAGGGGGTGCTGTCGGTGATCTCCCCGCCGGTTTCGCTCACCACGAACCAGGCGGGGATGCGGTGGCCCCACCACAGCTGGCGCGAGATGCACCAGTCGCGGATGCCGGTGAGCCAGTCGCGGTACACCTTCTCCCAGCGCTCCGGCACGAAGCGGGGCACGGCTCCGGCCGGGTTGTCCAGGGCGTCACGGCAGCGGGCCGCCAGGGGCTCGGCCTGCACGAACCACTGGGTGGAGAGCAGGGGTTCCACCGGCACCTTGCCGCGATCGGAGAAGGGCACGCTGTGGCGGTGGGGCTCCACCTTCACCAGGCAGCCCTCCGCCTCCATCGCCGCCACCACGGCTTTGCGGGCCTCGAAGCGATCCAGCCCGGCGAACCGGCCAGCCGCCTCGTTCATGGTGCCGTCGCGGTTCATCACCGTGATCAGCGGCAGGTCATGGCGCTGGCCGATGGCGAAGTCGTTGGGGTCGTGGGCGGGGGTCACCTTCACGCAGCCCGTGCCGAAGTCGGCGTCCACGTGGTCGTCGGCCACGATCGGGATCTGGCGCCCCACCAGCGGCAGGGTGAGGGTGTGGCCCACCAGATCGGCGTAGCGGGGATCGGCGGGGTTCACCGCCACGGCCGTGTCGCCCAGCAGGGTTTCCGGCCGGGTGGTCGCCACCTCCAGGTGGGTGCGGCCGCTTGCGACGGCAGCAGTGGCGGGGCCGACGCTCAAGGGGTAGCGGAAGTGCCAGAGGTGGCCGTCCACCTCCTTCATCTCCACCTCCAGATCGCTCACCGCCGAGCCGGAGGCGGGGCACCAGTTCACCAGGTACTCGCCCCGGTAGATCAGCCCCTGCTCGTGCAGGCGGTTGAAGGCCTCCACCACGGCGGCGCTGCAACCCGCGTCGAGGGTGAAGCGCTCGCGCCGCCAGTCCACCGAGTAACCGAGGCGGCGCAGCTGGCCCTTGATCGTGCCCTCGCTGTGCGCCTTCCACTGCCAGGCCCGCTCCAGGAACGCCTCCCGGCCCAGCGCGTGCCGGCTGGTGCCCTCCGCCTTGAGCTGCTTCTCCAGGATCGTCTGCACGGCGATCGAGGCGTGGTCGGTGCCGGGCAGGCACAGCACGTTTCTGCCCCGCAGGCGCTGGAAGCGCACGATCGCGTCGATCAGGGCCGCCTCGAAGCCGTGGCCCATGTGCAGGCTGCCGGTGACGTTGGGCGGCGGGATCACCACCGAGAACGGCTCGCCGGGGGCATCGGGATCGGGATGGAAGGCGCCGCTGCTCTCCCAGGCCCGCTGCCAGCGCGCCTCGGTGCCCACCGGGTCGTAGGTCTTGGGCAGGACGTCGGTCACGGCAGGGGGCTCGGGCGATCGGCCCATCGTCTCAAAAGGTGTCAGGACGCCAGCCGCTTCAGGTAATCGTCCAGCCGGCCGGCGTTGATCCAGCCGGTGGCGATCGTCTTGCTGTGGCTCTCGCTCACACGGCCCCGGTGGATGTGGGACACGCCGGCCGGGAAGATCACCAGCTTGCCCCGCTCGGCCTCCTCGTGGTGCTCCTGCCAGTGGAACTCGGTGCCGCCCTCGGGCACGTCATTGCAGTAGAGGATCCAGGCCAGCACCCGGGCCTGGGGTTCGGTGGCCTCGTCGCTGAGGGTCCAGTCGCAGTGCCAGGCCCGGAAGCCCTCCCCCGGCGCGTAGCGCTGCAGGTTGAAGATCGGGTTCACGAACAGGCTCTGCTGGGGGCAGCAGCGGCGCAGCAGCGGGCGCTCCTGCAGGTAGCGCTCCAGGCCGGCACTGACACCGCGCAGGATCACCTCCGCCAGAGCGAAGGCCTCAGGATCGCTGCGATCGATCGCCACCAGGCTGATGTCGGTGGAGACCTTGGCGGGCTCGGGGGGCGGCCCGGCAGCGGAGACGGCCGAGCCGGAGGCACTGACGGCAGCGGGGCCGAAGGCGACCCCGGGACGCCGCAGGTCGGGGCGCCGTTCGAAGAAGGCCATCACGCCGTCGGCCACGGCGGTGTAGCCGGCATTGCTGTAGCGACCGATCAGGTTCATCTGCTGCGGTTCAGGAGCCAGGCGCACTGGTGGGGAGCTGCTTGGCGTCCCGCCAGGGAATCGCCATGGCCTGCTCCAGGCTGCTCCATCGCTCCCGCTCAACCGCCACGCGCTCCAGCAGGCCCAGCCGGGCCAGGGCGGTGGCGGCACGCCCGCTGGTGAGGGCCTCGCCGCCGGGCGCCAGCGGCAGCACCAGCACCTGCGGCTCGGCCGGATCGGCCATCACCTGAAGGTCGAGATCGGCCAGCTCCCGTTCGAAGAACACCCGCCGCAACCGCCCGCCGAGGGCGGGACCGAGGGCCTCGGCGAAGGCACGCAGACCCGCCTCATCGCCGCTGCAGCCGCAGTTGAGGGCCAGCCAGATCATCAGCTTGGCCCAGCTGTCGGTGCTCCAGAGGGGCTGGAAGCTCTCGCGGTGCTGCCGCACCAGCTCGGCCAGGGCGAAGTCCACCAGGTTGGCCTGCAGGGCTGCGGGGTCGCTCACGGGGCCAGGGTCGGCGGTCGGATACCGACCCATCCTCACCAGTGGGCAAACGCCTGCCAGCGGGCAAACTGCAGGGGCAACGTCCCCCGGAGACGCCCATGGCCCTGGATCTCAATGACCCGGAGCTCGAGTTCGCCGATCTGGTGAGCGCCTACCAGAGCTGGGTGATGGCCGTGATCAACGACGAGAAACTGGGCGGTGAGCCGCTGCTCACCGACGAGATCGTCGACGATGCCCTCAACGCCATGCGCTTTCTGCCCGACGTGGTCACCAGTGCCGTGGAAACCACGCTGGCCCGCGTCTATGACGTGGATCCCGACGAACTGGCGAACCTGCTCTACCCCGAGGAGTAGCCCTTGCCGGCGCCCCACGCAACCCCCTGGCCGGAGCTGATCGAAGCCCTGGCCAGCGATGCCGAACGGGGGCTGGATGCGGCCGAGGTGCAGTCCCGGCAGCAGCGCTGGGGGCCCAACAGCCCGGATCAGCAGGAGCAGAAGCCGGCCTGGCAGCGATTCCTGGCCCAGTTCAACGACCCCCTGCTTTACACCCTGCTGGTGGTGGGCCTGGTGAAGCTGCTGCTGGGGGAGCCCGGCGAGGCCGGGGTGATCTGGAGCGTCACGGTGATCAACGCCGTGATCGGCTACGTGCAGGAGAGCCGGGCGGAGACCGCGATCGCCGCCCTGGCCCGCTCGGTGCGCACGCAGGTGGAGGTGATCCGCGGCGGCGAGCGCCGGCGGCTGGATTCCGTGGATCTGGTGCCCGGCGATCTGGTGCTGGTGGAGACAGGGAACAAGGTGCCGGCCGATCTGCGCCTGCTGCACTCCCGCAACCTGCAGATCGATGAGTCGGCGCTCACCGGCGAGTCGCTGCCGGTGGCCAAGGGCACCACGGCCGTGGAGGCGACGGCACCCCTCACCGAGCGCATCGGCATGGCCTACGCCGGTTGTCTGGTGACGGCGGGCCAGGGACGGGGGCTGGTGGTGGCCACCGGCAGCGCCACCGAGGTGGGCCGGATCTCCGGGTCCCTCGCCCAGCAGGTGAACCTGAGCACGCCGCTGACGCGCAAGTTCCAGGGCTTCAGCAACACCCTGCTGCGGATCGTGCTGCTGCTCGCAGGGGTCACCTTCGTGGTGGGCCTGGCCCGCGGACGGGCGGCCAGTGAGATGTTCGATGGTGCCGTGGCCCTGGCGGTGGGGGCGATCCCCGAGGAGCTGCCGGCGATCGTCACGATCACCCTGGCCATCGGCGTGAACCGCATGGCCCGTCGCAACGCCATCATCCGCAAGCTGCCGGCGGTGGAAACCCTGGGCAGCACCACAGTGATCTGCTCCGACAAGACCGGCACCCTCACCCAGAACCGCATGACAGTGCGGGAGATCCACGCGGGAGGTGAGCGGGTGCGCCTCGATCGCCTCTGGCCCGAGGCGGGCGGCGACGATCCCCTGGCCCGCAACATGGCCCTGCGTGAAACCCTGCTGGCCGGGGTGCTCTGCAACGACGCCCGCGCCAGCCAGGCTGAGGGGCTGGTGGGCGATCCCACCGAGACAGCGCTTCTGGACGTGGCCGCCAGCCTGGGGCTCAACCGGCAGGAGGAGCTCGATCGCCACCCCCGCCGCGACGCGATCCCCTTCGCCTCCGAGCAGCAGTACATGGCCACCCTGCACGGCAGCCGGCGCATCCTGATGAAGGGATCGGTGGAGACCGTGCTGCAGCGCTGCGGCCGCCAGCTCCGCGCCGACGGTACCAGCGAGCCCCTCGACCGGGAGGCGATCGAGGCTGCGGTGGCGGCCATGGCCCGGGAGGGGGAGCGGGTGCTGGCCTTCGCCATCGCCGAGGCCGAGCCGGCCCAGGAGCAGCTGAGCGAAACCCATGTGGAGGAGGGGCTCACCTTTCTCGGCCTGCAGGGCCTGCTCGATCCGCCCAGGCCCGAGGCGATCACGGCTGTGGCGGCCTGTCAGCGGGCGGGCATCCGCGTGAAGATGATCACCGGCGACCACCCGGACACGGCCCGCACGATCGCCACCCAACTGAAGCTGGGCCGGGGCGGGGTGGTGCGCACCCGCACCGGGCGGTCCCTGGAGGAGAAGTCCCCCCGGCGCCTGCTGGCGATCGTGCGCGACACCGATGTGTTCGCGCGCGTGATGCCGGCCCAGAAGCTGGCGCTGGTGCGGGCCCTGCAGGAGCTGGGCGAGGTGGTGGCGATGACCGGCGATGGCGTCAACGACGCCCCGGCCCTGCGCCAGGCCGACATCGGCATCGCCATGGGCGAAGGCGGCACCGAGGTGGCGCGCGAGGCGGCCGACATGCTGCTCACCGACGACAACTTCGCCACGATCGAGGCGGCGGTGGAGGAGGGGCGAGCGGTGTACCTCAACCTGCGCAAGGCCCTGGCCTTCGTGCTGCCGGTGAACGGCGGCGCCTCGATGACGATCCTGCTGGCGGCGGTGCTGGGGCTGGAGCTGCCGGTCACCGCCCTGCAGGTGCTGTGGCTGAACATGGTCTCGGCGCTCACCCTGTCGGTGCCGCTGGCCTTCGAACCCCGCCCGCCGCTGCTGATGGAACAGCCGCCGCGGCCCCCGGGTCAGCCGCTGCTCAACCGTGGTCTGGTGCAGAAGGTGCTGCTGGTGTCGGCGTTCTACTGGCTGTTCATCTTCGGCATGTTCGAATGGGCACGCGCCCAGGGCCTGGATCTGGCGGTGGCGCGCACGATGGCGATCCAGGCCCTGGTGCTGGCCCAGGTGGCCTACCTGGTGAGCATCAGCCAGGTGAGCAAGGGGGGCTTTGGGCAGCTGCGGCGGGCTCCGCTGCGCGCTCCGATCCTGCTGGGCGGCATCGCCACGGCCCTGCTGCTGCAGCTGGCCTTCAGTCAGCTGAGCTGGATGAACAGCTGGTTCGACACCGCACCCCTGAGCACCAGCCAGGCGCTGGTCTGCACCACCTCCCTGCTGGTGATGGTGCCGGTGGTCTGGCTGGCGGAGCGCTGCGATCCCACGACCGGGGAGGTGACCAGCCGCTGAACCTCAGCCGAAGGTCGGTGGGGCTTCAGTGGGGCTTCAGCCACATGATCGGGATCACCAGCAGCAGCAGGATCGCCACCACTGTGGTGGCCAGATCCAGGCCCGGCACGCCGGTGGACAGTCCCGCCTGCGGGAAGCGCTCGGCGGCCCACTCCAGAGCTCCCCGCAGCCAGCCCTGGAGGGCGGGGGCGGCGGCGTCCGAGAGCAGCCAGGCGGCGGCCGCCGCCAGCACTGCCGTGTAGAGCAGACGGGATTGCATCGGCGATGACGACCTCGACACCACTCTGCCGTCACCGCTCGGAGCGCTCCGGTCAGTAGCGCTCCGGGACGTAGCGGCGAGGGGCATCAGGGCTCACGTAGCGGCCCACCGTGCGCCGAGGCAGCTGCACGGGCTCGCGGGGGATCTCCTCGTAGGGCAGCTGGCGGAGCAGGTGGCTGATCACGTTGAGCCGCACCCGTCGCTTGTTGTCCGAGCGGGCCACCCACCAGGGGGCCCAGGCGGTGTCGGTGGCCTGGAACATGCGGTCCCGGGCCCGGGTGATCTCATCCCAGAGGCTGAACGATTTGACGTCGTTGGGGGAGAGCTTCCAGATCTTGCGCCCATCACCGATGCGATCCCGCATGCGCCGCTCCTGCTCCTCGGGCCCCACCTCCAGCCAGTACTTGAGCAGGTGGATGCCGTTCTCGATCAGGATGCGCTCGAACAGCGGTGCCCCCAGCAGGAACCGCTCCGCCTGGGCCTCGCTGCAGTAGCCCATCACCGGCTCCACCACGGCGCGGTTGTACCAGCTGCGATCGAAGATCACCACCTCCCCGGCCGCCGGCAGATGGGGCACGTAACGCTGCATGTAGATCTGGGATTTCTCGCGCTCGGTGGGGGTGGGCAGGGCCACCACCCGGAACACCCGCGGGCTCACGCGCTCGGTGATGGCCTTGATCGTGCCGCCCTTGCCGGCGCCGTCGCGCCCCTCGAACAGGACGCACACCTTCACGCCCCGGGCCTTCACCCATTCCTGGAGCTTCACCAGCTCCACGTGCAGGGGGCGAAGCTGGCGTTGGTAGTCCTTGGCCGACAGGCCGTGCTCCGGTCCGCCGCCGGCGGGAGCACCGGGCTCCGGTGCCGCAGGGGCGATCGGCTCCGGGGTGGGCAGGGCCTGCTCGAACGACAGCAGGGCCGCGCGGGCGTCGTCGCTGATGGGCCAGGGCGCCGTCTCGGGGTCCCTGGTCCTGGTCTTTTTCTTGCCCTTGCCCTTACCCACACCCACCTCCCGGCGGCAGACACGCTCTTCCCCCAGAGTGATCCCCGTGCCGGCAGCCGGCCACAGCGCCGCAAGGGCAGTCCCGGCGGCGGGCCGGTCAGCGGCGATGGGAGGAGACGTGGGTGGAGGAGAGCCATTCGCCGCGCGGGCCGTAGCGACGGATCAGCCGCTGCCAGCAGTCGGGGGATTCCAGCCAGCCGGCCTCCACGCGGAAGGCCTGGCGGTGGTGGATGCGCAGCGGCGCCAGGCTCAGGCCCCCATCGGGCAGCAGCAGCAACCGGGCCGAGGGCTCACCGTCACCGGAGAGGCCGTCAACGGCGTAGCAGGGGCCGCCGGCACCTGTGCATCCTCCCGGCCCGTCCACCGCCTCCAGACGGCCCCGCACCACGGTGTGCTCCGCAGCCAGTTCCGTCTCGATGCACAGGCTGCAGGCGTCAGTCTTCTCCACCGCGATGGTGGCGGTGGCCAGGGTGGGCTCGGGCCAGTCCGCCTCGATGGTGGCCGCGTGTCCCTGCCAGTTGCCGGACAGCTGCTCGAGGCTGAGCGGCGGGCGTTCGGTCACCGTGCTGCCGTCGCGGAACTCGCGGATCAGCACCAGCGACTCAAAGCCGCCGTCCGCACCGAACAGCTGCACCAGCCGATGGCGGCGGTCGCCGCAGATGAAGCCGTATTCGGCGCCGAAGCGGGTGGCCGGCGCGATCTGCAGCGACCCCTTGGAGAAGGAACCGCTGTCGAAGAACACCACCTGCTTGCCCAGGGTGCGGTACTCCTGCGCCGTGTCCTGGCTGGGGGTTGCCACGGGATCACCGCTGGCGGATCGGCGCAGCCGGAAGTGCACCAGCCGGCCCCCTTCAGCGCTTGTGAGGGTCAGCAGCGAGGCGGAGGAATCCAGCTCCTGGCCGTGCGCGTCCAGGTTGGTGAAGGAGCCACGCCAGGCGCCCAGATTGCGCTGGAAGTTCTGCCACTGGCTGGCCATCAGGGCGCGGTCCGCTGCGTCGGCCGCGGGATGCTAGTCAGCGCTGCGGCACCGGCAGACGCAGCCAGGCCAGCACACCGGCCAGCAGCCCCAGGGGCGCCAGGCGGCAGGCCAGCCGCCAGCCGGGATTCGCGGTACGCAGCAGCTGCAGGTCAGTCACGAACAGGGTCTCGCAGGCGCCGTTGCCGGTGTCGTCACGGCTGATGCTGGTGCCCCGCCAGTAGCCCTTGCCGTGACCGTAGCCGGCCAGGTAGCCGCGCAGGGCGATCTGGTCGCCGCGGCGCAGCGCCCGCAGCTGCCGGCGCAGCTCGGGATCCACCGCCAGCAGGTGGTTGTTGGAGAGGGCGCGGGGCACGAAGGCCCTGGCCGCGGGGGCCGAGGGAAAGCGGACGTGGCAGGTGAACTCACCGCTGTGGAAGCGGGCGCGGCGGTAGCTGCCGCTGACGGCGTTCTCCCCCCAGATCACGCACAGGTCCTTGACGTTCAGCCGGTCGTTGGCGCGGGTGTGGAAGGTGACCGGGCGCCACCAGGCCTCGGTCACGTGCTCACTCACCACCAGGCCCGCCAGGGCGTAGCTGAACTGGGGCTGCACGGTGTAGGTGATGCCCTCGATGCGCACCGTGAACGGTGCGCGGTCGGTGGAGAGCTGGCGGGGCTCCTGGTGCAGGGCGGGATCGAGCTGCCCGGGGGGCGGCAGGGAGCGGGCGCGCCAGCTGGCCAGCGGCCAGAAGGCCAGCGCCCCGAGCAGCCAGAGATAGACGAGTCGGTAGGCCACCCCACCAGCCTCCACCCATCCAGCATGGTGTCACCGCCACGATGGCGGGCAGGGCCTCCCGTTGCCGCCCCGGGGCCGGCGTTGTGCGGGGGGCCGGACGGTTGAATCGGGCATCGATCAGC
>JBFLKL010000167.1:0-2974 GCA_040883175.1 Synechococcaceae cyanobacterium
GCGCTGGTGTTGTGGGCGGTGTAGTGCCGCTGCACCTGCATGTAGAAGTCGAACTGGGCCAGCGCCGAGAAGTTGTTGATCTCCACCGTGTCGGCACCCGGCAGGTTCGCCCAGCTCACCTCCGTGGGGATCTCCACCAGCCACTCGCTGCAGCGCGGATCGAACGGATCATCCAGCAGCCGCCCCTGGTCGTCCTTATCGCTCTGACTCGGCACGATCGTGTAGCCGTAGTCCATGCAGGCCAGCGCCACCGGATCGTTCTTGCGGAAGGTGATGCGGCGGATGAAACGCTGCGCCTTGGGCGGATGCCAGCCCGGGCGGGCGCCGGTGAGCAGGCTCTTGGTGCCCGCCGGCTGCACCGTGGTGCAGCGATTCGGCCGGCGGATGCCGTGGCGGTCGCAGTATTCCCACACCGCCTCGTGCACGATCCGCTTCCAGCGCTGCAGATAGTCGGCCTCGCGTGCCTTGAACGCCCGGCCATCCTCCGAATCCGGCCGGCCCGCCTCCCACCAGTTCAGCCACGGCGTGCCGAAGGCATGCACGAAGAAGTCGAACAGCCCCGTGAAGCTCACGCCCACGATCGGATCCCAGGCCCGGCTCTGGCGGTAGCGCTCCACCTCGAAGTCGTGATTCAGCAGGCAGGCCACGGCGATGCCGGCAGCCCGGAAGGCATCTTCCTGGGCCTGGAAGTCGGTGGGGTGGATCTGATTCAGATGAATCTCGGCCAGGTTGCAGTGGAAGTCGGCGCCCAGGATCTCGCCGCAGTTGTGGGCCACTAGGCCGTTGGCGTCGAACCGCGCCGGGCCTGGCACCGTGCAGTCGTACACCGCCTCCACGCCGTCGGCTTCCACGGCCTCCACCGTGGCGGTGAAGCGCTCGCGGTTCGGGGTGCGGCGGTAGCCCGCTAGTGCCTGCTCCAGCCGGTCCTGCTTCAGCCGGTCGCTGAAGCCCACCCGCTCGGCGAACACCTGCAGGTTGTCGTTGGCGATCACCAGCTCGTGCTGGGCC
This sequence comes from Synechococcaceae cyanobacterium, assembly GCA_040883175.1. GTDB lineage: Bacteria > Cyanobacteriota > Cyanobacteriia > PCC-6307 > Cyanobiaceae > NIES-981. Next base: position 1,009 of record JBFLKL010000167.1, read on the forward strand.
TGGCACCAGTAGCTGGCCAGCTCGCGGTTGCTGTCGGGCAGCTGCCGCTCCCCTTCCGGCCTGCGGTTCTGGTAGATCGTGCTGATGATGCCCAGCCGGCCCAGCATCCGCTGCGCTGCCTTGAGCGTGTCCAGATCGCTCTGGGCCAGCCGCACGCTCACGCCCTTCGCCTGCTGCCCCTGCACGCTGCCGTCGGCATCGAACAGACCCTGCAGGAAGCCGCGGTGGAAGGCGTGGCTGGTGCGCTCGATAGCCTCACCCACCTGCTTGCTGCCCGGCCGGATGCCGTACTCGGCCGCCAGCTTCGCCAGCCCGCTGGAGCTCACCACCCGGTGCTGCAGTTGTTCATGCAGGCACACCTCGGTCGTGCGGCGGCGGTAGCCGACCGCCTGCTCCAGCAGACCCACGGCCCGCTCGGCCATCGCTTCGCGGCCCTCGCCCCAGTAGCGCAGCACCGCCGTGTCGCTCCAGGTGGTGGCGGCCAGGCTGCCGTCGCCCACCAGGTTGCCCAGCAGCCAGCCCTCTTGCTCGCTGCCTTTGCCGTCCCAGGGCTGGGCATCGCGGTGATCGTGCAGCTTCACCCGGTCGCCCGGCTGGAGCGTTTCCGCCTCCACCCACTCGGTGTATTGCGCCTTCTGCGTCTGGGCGCTCACCTTCAGCACCTTGTGGTTGCCCGTCAGCCGCAGCTCCTGGCCCTCCTTGGTGCGCAGCTTCAGCACGGGTTTCACGCCCGAAGCGAAGAAACCGGCCGGGGTGGTGCTGAACAGCTCGCCGTTCACATAGGTGCTGTGCTGGCGGCCGATCAGCTCGTTCACCTGGCGCGGCCCCTCGCCGGTGAGCACCCAGGTGTCGGCGGTGACACAGGGGTTCAGCCCGTAGCGGCCCAGGCGGTGCTCCAGTTCATCGGCCTCCAGGCCGGGGTGGTGCAGCTTCAGCCACTGTGCCGCCTGCTCGCGGCCCTGGTCGCAGTAGATGCCCACAAACTCCTCGCGCAGCTCGGGGGTGGGCAGCAGGTCGGCATTGGAGCGGGCGATCGCCTCGGGGGCGAACTGGATCGCGCCCTCGCCGCTCTGGAACTGCTTGGTCACCGCCTCCAGCACCGTCTCCCAGTTCGGGCGGGTGTGGAACACGCGCGTGTGGTTCGCCATCCGCAGCGCGTCGCGCTCCGGGTCGATGCTCCAGTTGCCCTCGCTGTCCTGCTGCCAGAGATTATCTTTAGCTCCAGCGGCTGAAAGATCGTCAGCAGCGAACTGACGCATTCCCGCGCTGCGCCTAATATTTCCGGCAACAATCGTCACCGCTGCTTCATCGATCAGCAGGCAGCACTCCACCGAGGTGAGCTGACGCCCCTGGGCCTTGTTGAGGATCTGGGCCACGCGGCCGTAGAGGTCTTTGAGCTTCACCGGGTTGGCCATGCCGCCGAAGCCCTTCAGCGTTTCGCCCACCGGCCGCACATCGGAGAGATCCACGCTGATCTCGATCGGCGCGCCGGCGTCGAAGCGCTCGTCGCTGCTCAGCTCCAGCAGCAGCTGGTAGCTGTCCACCCAGCCGCGGCGCGTGTCGCCCACCTTGATCGCCACCTTCTGGCCATCGATCGTGTGGGTGGTGTCCTGCTGGCGCTGGCCCGCCGGGGTGGCGCCGATGTCGGCCACGCTCACGACCTCAAGCCGGTTGCGCACCGCCGGCAGCCTCTCGATCAGCCGCGGCTCGATGATGGCGCCGGTGCCGCAGCCCATCATCGCCAGGTCCATCATCAGCCCGAAGGCTTCCCAGTCCACCAGGTTGGTGGAGGTGCAGTTGTAGGCGCCGCTGAAGTTGTGGCGCTGCTCGATCCAGGGCGTGCCGCCGATCCACAGCCAGCGGCCCGAGGGCAGCGACTTCTGCTGCAGCTGCATCCGCCGCAGCAGCGCCACCTCCGCCTCGCTCAGCTTGCCCAGCTGGCGCAGGCCCTCCAGGTTGCGCTCCA
>JBFLKL010000168.1:0-3573 GCA_040883175.1 Synechococcaceae cyanobacterium
GCCGACGCCTGGAGGGGTGGTCGAGTGGTTGATGGCTCCGGTCTTGAAAACCGGCGACCCGCAAGGGTCCGTGGGTTCGAATCCCACCCCCTCCGTTCTGATTCAGGTTTCATCCAGGTTCCTTTCGGGAGCCCTCCAGCAGGTCTTGGTGACCAACGTGATGATCAGAAGGAGGGCAGCCTCAATCATTTCAGGATCAGGGCACCTCGCAAACCGATTCCATGAATCAGCGCCACGCATAGCCCTGGCCTCCGTGCCCTGTACTGACCGCCTTGAAAACAGCAGTGGCCGAGATGGGCACACCATCGCCACATTCCTGGTGCCGGCAGGCTCAGGAGAAAGGCATGAACCCCGGTGGAACGCCATGGAACCGTCACTCAGTCCCAGGCAGGAGGACTAGGCTAGGTGGCTCGCCGTGTTCCATCCCAGAACCGATGGACTTCACGGCAGGTCCCAAGCCATTACCAACAAACCCGCACAATCAACAGGCCATGGCAAGAGCGCTCGGTGAGATGCTGCATGGTGGGCCAATCGATTCAGGCGAAGTATTTCGAATTAGAGACACTCTTGTATTCGACGATGGTTTGACGTCGCCAAAGTTCCTGAAGTTCATCTGCCTTCTGGTGCTGGCTGCGAGCATTGCAACATTCGGGCTTCTGGGTGACTCTCTGGCAGTGGTGATCGGGGCGATGATCGTGGCCCAGCTGATGCTGCCGATCATGGGAGTGGCATTCAGTGTGAGCATCGGTGATCGAAGTGCGATCCTCAGCACCCTGCTCGTCAGTGTCACCGGAATCGTGGCGGCGTTGCTCGTGGGATTCGTGCTGACGCTGCCCATCGCTCAGGTGATGAAACCGGAGGCGATCCAGCAGATCATGGTCCGCACCTCCCCCCATCTGCTTGACCTGATGGCCGCACTGGTGACGGGCCTGGCAGGGGCTTTCGCGCTGTCGCGACGGGATGTCTCCGACACCCTGCCGGGCGTGGCGATCGCAGTTTCGCTGGTTCCGCCACTGGCCAATGCGGGAATTCTGTTCGCTCTCGGCGAACCGCGCCTCGCCTCAGGCAGCCTGGTGCTCTTTTTTACCAACTATGTCGCCATCCTCCTCACTGGCTCGCTTGTCTTCTCCTTGCTGGGATTCCGCGGTGCCGCTTCATCCCAGTTCGCCCCTCGGGCGCGGCGCCGATCGCTGCTGATCGCCCTGGCAGCCCTTGTGGCCCTGGCGATTCCACTCACGCTGACGAGCTACCAGCTGATCGTCACCAACAAGATCGCCGCAAGAACATATTCCCTTGGTCAGCAATGGATTATGGGCTCCAGCTATCAGCTCATGTCGGTCGATGCCGAAACGGCGGATGGATCGGTGAACATCCTCCTGATGGGTGAGGGCGACCTTCCCGACCTGGACACCCTTGAAGACCGGGCCAGGGGATTTCTCCGCGGCAGGCCGATCCGGTTGAAGGTCGTTGAATCCCGCACCATCGACCTGGCCACTCCGCATCGGTAGACATCCTGCCTGCGCCACAGGCAGGAGGGAGGAGCCACCCGGGAAAGAGACCGGGTCACCGGGATGCATCCGGCGGTAGTCATGAGTACTCATTGACCAACCGGCCAGGCCCGGGCCAACATCTTAAGAGAATCTGAAGGAGCACCCGATGCCGCGATGTCCCGATGAGCACCTTGTCATCTACGTGGATCACAGGCCGTTCGCCTGTTGCGTTGACAGATGGGAGGGTCTGAATGTCGTCCATCGACTGCAGCGTGCACACCACACCAACCGGGTGCACCTGCTGAAGGCGACATGAGGGCGCAGTTCCGAGGCTGGATCCGGTCAACACAGCGTCCCCATCAGGCTCAGGCTCCGCTCGGCGATCCCGGAGCACCGGCGCCGGCCGTTCCCTCGCCCCTGAGCCATTGCTCCGGCCCAGGCATGCGCAGGGGACGGTCGCGATCGAGAGCCTGAAGGGCCTCGAGGCTTTCGGCGGTGCGCACCTCCACCGCATAGCGCATCGCGGAGCCCACACCGGTGCCGCGGTAGCGCCCGCTCACGGGTGCCGCCTGGAGGTGATCGGGGGCGGCCGCCAGCACCACATGCCCGTCGGCCACCGCCAGGCCGAGGCTGGGGTCGTAGCCCCGCCAGCCGCCCCCGGGCAGATACACCTCGGCCCAGGCGTGCAGTTCATGCTCGCTCACCTCCTCGGGGTGGTGCATCGAGTAGCCGCTCACGAAGCGGGCAGCCAGGCCCAGGCTGCGGCAGGCCTGCACGTAGAGCATGGCGGTGTCACGGCAGGCACCGCTGCGGCTGCGCAGGGTGTCCACAGCAGGCATCGGCTCGCCGTCCGGTCGGCCGATGTGGTGGAAGCCGTGGTGGATCGTGTCGGCCAGATGGATGAGGAAGTCGGTGGTGGAGCCATCCACCGCTGCCGCCAGCTGCGCCGCCCACTGCCGCACCGGTTCGGCGATGGGGGTCACACCCTGCAGACAGGGCTCCAGGGAGAGGGCCTCACCGGGCGGGTAGGTGGCCGGCAGCCGCTGGGCCGGCGGGTGGGTGATGATCCAGTCGAACGGGTTCTCCCGGTGGGTGTGCACCACCATGTCCACCTCGACGGTGAGTGCCTCCTGGAGGGCGTCGAACCACAGAACCACCGCCTCGCCGCCGTCCGGCTCGAGCACGCGGCTGCTGCCGCTCGGCTCCGGGGTCACCTGAATGTCGTGATGCAGAAGCCGCTGGGCAGGATCGCTCCGGGGGGTGAGCCGCAACGTGGTGGGCTCGAGGAACACAGGCCGCTCATACCCATACCGCAGAGCGTGGCGAACGTGGAACAGCATGCTGGCGGGGACCTCCGTGCCAATCCTCCCCAGAAGTCCTCGGGGTCAGGCAAGCGGTCACAGTTGTTGGCGAAGCAGCGGATGGTGGTGACAGCGGCGACACCAGGGCCCCGCAGCACGCCGGCCCGCCCTGACGTCCAGCCCCTGGTCAGGGTTTCGCCCTGTTGACGAACGGAGACACCGCGTCTAACGCTGGGAACAGACACAAGATGAACGGCACATGTTTGACGAACAGAAACGCCAGGCAGAACTGGACAAGCGGGACGCCCAGCTGAGGGAGTGGAGCGCAGAGATTGACAAACGCATGGCCCGGATCCAGGCAGCCAAAGCTGATGTGCAAAGGGAGACGCTCCTCCAGCTGGAAACCCAGCTGAACCAACTGATCACGTCCCGCGACGCCGCCAAGGCGGAACTCGAGAAGCTCCGGGGGGCAGGTGAGTCCACATGGACCAACCTCCTGCAGACAACGGATTCAATGTTTCAGTCGGCAGCGCAGAAATTTCACGCGTTTGTGAGCACACACACCTGACCATCGCTGCTGGGGTGGGTGGCGATGAAGCGCCCCCCTGGTCTCGATCAACTCCTCCGGGAACTGGTTTTCCACACGCACGTGCGGCGCCATCGAATCCGGAATTGCAGTCATGCCCTGCCCTCACCCGGCCCACGATCAGTTCATGGCGCCGGCCCTGGCGTCAAAGTCCGGTCCGGCCATGAGACCCGGCGGGATCAGAGCAAGAATCGCC